>QHWK01000256.1 GCA_003223775.1 Acidobacteriota bacterium | reverse complement strand
GGTCGTCTCAGTTAATTGCCGGTTTTGAGGTGTCGATTAATTGCCGGTTTTGGGTGTCCACCGAGGACAGCGAGACCAGGACGGAAATCATCGGCATGAAGCGTATCCAGGGACGCCCCGAACATGAATGGTCGCAACACGTACGCGATTTTCAGCAGGCACAGGCGCGATCTTCGCCGCCGCCGTCCCGTCCAGATTGTAGAACTGCACTTCGCTGGCAACATCCACAAGGAAGTTCACCCCGTCCCCACGATTGTCCCTGAGCCGCGCCAAAACCGCGTGTCCAGGGCCTACCCCAGCCGACTCGCTCGATCGGGGAAGTAGAAAGCAGTGAAGGATTTACGAGGAAAATCGAGGTTGGACGGAGAGGCGAGTTTCCATTTAGCAAACCGCCCTACGCGGCTCTCTGGAAGTCTTCGATTTGGCGCATCCAGCTGGACAGTGGGTTCCATCTGGGGAAAATCTGGGCCACCATCTCCAATCATTGACACGTCGCCGTTTACAATCTGACCCAAAGTAGCGTTGGAACCACGGGTTGACGTCGGTCGCGTAGCACGCGCTCGGCCGATTCTAGACTGATCCCGATGTCGACCGACGATCTGCTCGTCGAAGCATTGCGGCTGTCTCGGCGCGACCGCGCGCGCGTCGCGGAAGAACTCCTCTCGAGCCTGGAAGAACCGGACGATCAAGTCGCCGCAGCCTGGGCCGGCGAGTTGGAGCGCCGTTCACGCGATGTCGCCGAAGGACGTGTTCAGCGGTCGATTGGGAAACAGCGCGGGCCGACATTCTGAAGGAACTCGACGAACGGCGTGCGCGTCGAACTGCTCGCTGACGCGCGCACTGAACTTCGCAGCGCGACGCTTTGGTACGAGGAGCGCCAAGAGGGCTTGGGCAACCAGTTCCTTGCAGAGGTCGCGTCGGCACTTGATCGAATCAGAGAGGCACCGATTCGTATTCCACCTGGTCAGGTCTGGCAAACCGATCTTTCCCCATCCGCCGACTAATCCTTCAGCGGTTTCCGTATGTCATCGCGTTCGAACCTCACGACGATCACATACTCGTGTTGGCGATCGCCCACGCGAAGCGGCGGCCGCTCTACTGGGTGACGTGTCGCGGCCGGGCACGGCGGAGTTGCGCACCGGTCCTCCGCAGCGGGAGCTTAAGAGGTCAACGTGATCCCATCTTCTTCTCTTCGCTCGCTCGGCGCTCGGTTTGGATCCTGAATGCTACACTGGCGCGATTTCAACCGACGCGGCTCGAAGCGCCTGGAGGCTCTGTGAACCTGAACCGCAGAACGTTCACGAAATCCGTCGCCGGAGCGCTGGGATCGCTCGTTCCGGCATCGTGGGGCGGGCCGAGCGCTGCGGCGCGCGCGAGTAAGGCGGTGCCCCTGCAGCGCGCCGAAGCGCGCCTGTCGCCGGCAAAAGTCACGAAGATTCGCGTTTTCTATCCGCCGAACTACAACGCAAACGGCCCCCAGGCCTTCCCGCAGAGCAACATGGTCGTGCTCGTCGACACCGATACGGGAATCACGGGGATTGGGCAGGGCGGTTCGCCGGACACCGTTCGCAATGTCGCCAGAAGCGTCATCGGCAAGAACGCGTTCGACACCGAGATGATCTGGCAAGCGGTGTACATGGACGGGTTCTATTCGCCCGGGAAGGAACGGCTGCACGCACTCGGCGCGATCGACATGGCGCTGTGGGACATCAAGGGCAAGGCGCTGAACGTGCCGCTCTATCAGCTGTTCGGCGGAAAGGCGCGCGAGCATATCGAGCTGTACGCGACGTCAGGCCTGCCCCAGGGAGTCGTACCGCAGGCCGAGGCGCAGGCGATGGGATTGAAAGAGCGCGCGGCAGCGACGATGGCCGCCGGTTATCGCGTGTATCGTGTCGACAGCATCATCCTGCCGAGCGGGCGTGCGAGCGTCGCGGCCGGTCGTGGCGCGGCGTCTGGCGCCGCCGGCGTTCCTACAGCGCTGCCTGGCGGCGGCGGTACGGTCTTCGATTCGAGGTCGCGCATCCCGAGAATCATCCAGGCGGTGGAACAGATCCGGGAAGGCGTTGGCCCGGAAGGCAACTGGATGATCGATCTGCACCAGAAGTTCGACTTCCACGAGGCAGCAGAAGTGTGCAGGCTCATGGAACCGTACCGGCCCTATTGCGTCGAGGATCCCGTTCGGGAAGAGCAGTTCCGGACGCAGATCCCGAAGCTGCGGCTCCTGACGACGGTGCCGCTGGCGCCTGGAGAGGAGTGGGGCACGCGATCGGAGTTCAGTCCGCTCGTCGAGCAGCGGGACATCGATTTCGCACGTGCCTCACTGCCGAACGTCGGCGGCATCACGGAGATGCTCAAGATCATGGCACTCTGCGATACGCACAAGGTCGGCATCGTGCCGCACTTCACGGGGCCCATCGCCACGGCCGGTCACATGCACACGATGATGGCGTTCCCTGGTCAGGTGCTCATGGAGTACAACCAGGGGGAACGTCCGGTCCCCTACATGCCGGAATTCCTCGACTGCAGGCACGGCAAGGTGTGGCCAAACGATCGGCCGGGCCTCGGTGTGAGCGTCGACGAAAAGATGCTCACCTTCATCGAGGCAATGACAGAGAGTGCCCCAGGGGCTTCACATCGGCGCCTCGACGGTTCGCTCACCCACTGGTAGTCAGGACAGTAACCGGCTTCGCAAGGTTTCCGCTCGCGGCGCGCATGGGCGGTTCGTCGTCGTCGAACCGATGCATGACTGCAGTCGCGGGCTCACGAGAGAAAAACAGGTCGCCCAGCACGACATCGCGATCGAGATCGTCGACGAGGAGCTGCGAGCGGCTGGTTTCGAGGTAGTGGAGCGTGACACCTCGTTCATCAAGTTCACG
>QHWK01000255.1 GCA_003223775.1 Acidobacteriota bacterium | reverse complement strand
GAGCGCGTGGCGGGCGCAATCGACGTCGACGCGGCCACCATCCGGCGCATGGCACGGCGGTTCGCGTCCGCGCGGCCGTCGCTCGCGATCGGCGGCGGCGTCACCGGGTCCGACCCGCACGCCGTGCAGCTGGAGCTCGCATGCCTCCTGCTCAACGTGCTGGCCGGCAACGTCGGGGAGAGCATCAGCTACGGCGCCGCGCATGCCGTCGATCGCCTCGCCACGCGGAGGGAGATCCTCGAGACGACGCGCGCGATGGCGTCGGGCGCGGTGGACGTGCTGCTGGTGCACCATGCGAACCCGATCTTCACGCTGCCGCCACCAGTCGGCTTCGCGGATGCGCTCGCGCGCGTCCCGTTCGTCGTCAGCTTTGCCGGCGCGCCGGACGAGACGACCGATCGCGCGCACCTCGTGCTGCCCGATCACCATTTCCTCGAGAGCTGGGGCGACTATGCGCCGCGCGCCGGCGTCGCGAGCCTGCTGCAGCCTGCGGCCGCGCCGCTCTTCGACACGCGCGCGACCGGCGATGTGCTCATCGAGGTCGCGAATCAAATCACCGCCGACACCGCGCGGGCGGTCGGCAGCACGAGGTGGGCCGACTACGTGCGCTCCGCGTGGAGCGAGCCAACAACGGCGAACGATCAGGCAGCAGCCGCGGCGGGATGGGAAGCGGCGCTGCACAGCGGCGGCCGGTTCGAAGCCGCCGACGCCGTGCGTCCCACGCTGCGTGACGTCGCTCGCGCGCTCGTGATCGATCCCGACGCGCCGGCGGCGGCTGACACGTACACGTTCATCGCCTGCCCGTCGACGCACTTCTACGACGGACGAGGCGCGAACGAGTCGTGGCTGCAGGAGGTGCCGGATCCGATCGCGAAAATTTCGTGGGGCGACTGGATCGAGATCCATCCGGACGCGGCTCGCCGCCTCGGCATCGTCGACGGCGATGTCGTGCGTGTGACGTCGTCGCACGGGCAGATCGAGGCGGCGGCGCATCTCTACGCCGGGATGCGGCCCGACGTGATCGCGATGCCGCTCGGCTACGGGCGGTCGCGGTCGTCGCGGCACGCGGGCGCGCGCGGATCGAATGCGGCGCTGCTGCTGCCGCCGGAGGCTGCCGGCTCGCCGCACGCGGTGTGGCGCGCGTCGGGCGTGCGTGTGGAGCGCGCCGGCCCGCGCCGCATCGTGATCATGCTCCAGGCACACGTGGCGTCGCGCGAGGACACGAGCGCGCCGCTCGGAAAAATCGTCGATCCGGCGCGCACCGACGTGCGCGAGCCGCCCGAGCACGCGCCGGTCGATCTGTTTCCGCCGCACGAACATCCGGCGCACCGCTGGGGCATGGCGATCGACCTGAACAGCTGCACCGGCTGCAACGCGTGCGTCGCGGCGTGCTACGCCGAGAACAACGTCGCGGTCGTCGGCGAGCAGTTCTGCGCCCAGGGACGCGAGATGTCGTGGATTCGCATCGAGCGGCACGCGCACGCGATTGTGTCCGAGAGCGGCCTCCGCCGGCCGGCCACAGTCTTCCTGCCGATGCTCTGCCAGCACTGCGACGAAGCGCCGTGCGAGGCGGTCTGCCCGGTGTACGCGACGTATCACAATCCGGAAGGGTTGAATGCGCAGGTGTACGCGCGGTGCATCGGCACGCGCTTCTGCTCGAACAACTGTCCGTACAAAGTGCGGCGCTTCAACTGGGCGCGGATCGGATGGGAGGCGCCGCTCGGCGAACAGTTGAACCCCGACGTGACGGTCCGCAGCGCCGGCGTGATGGAGAAGTGCACCTTCTGCATCCAGCGCATCCAGGCCGCGAAGCGCACCGCAAAACTCGACGGCCGCTCGCTGCGGGACGGCGACGTCGTCCCCGCATGTGCGCAGACGTGTCCGGCCGAGGCGATCGTGTTCGGCGATCTGCACGATCCGCAGAGCCGCGTCTCGCGATTGTCGGCCGATCCCCGCGGCTATCACGTGCTGGAGGAACTGAACACGCGTCCGGCGATCACGTACCTGCGCCGCAGCGTGCCCGGAGCGCCCGCCGATGAGCGATGAACCGCAGGCGGTTCGGGCGCTGCCGGTCCCGGCGGCGATGCGGCGCGTCACGCGCGACGTGCTCGCCACGCTCGAGTGGCGGATACCGAGCTGGCTCGCGTACTGGGGCGCCGTCGGCCTGTGCCTCTTCGGCTGGTCGATCGCCGCGCTCGTGTGGGCCTATCAGATCTACACCGGCCTGCACATCACCGGGCTGCGGCATCCCGTGATGTGGGGCGCGTACATCACGTCGTTCGTCTTCTGGATCGGGATCGCGCATTCCGGCACGCTCATCTCCGCGATCCTCTTCCTGCTCCGCGCCCACTGGCGGACGACGCTCGCGCGCGCCGCCGAGACGATGACGATCGTCGCGGTGATGACGGCGGGGATTTTTCCGATCCTGCATCTCGGCCGCGCCTGGCTGTTCTACTGGCTCGTGCCGTATCCCAACGAGCGGGGCCTCTGGGTGAACTTCGCCTCGCCGCTCATCTGGGACGCAACGGCCGTCGGCACGTATTTCGTCGTCAGCGTCCTCTTCTGGTTTCTCGCGCTCATTCCCGACTTCGCTGTGGTTCGCGATCACTCGCGCGGGTGGCGGCGGTGGATCTTCGAGCGGCTCGCGCTCGGGTGGACGGGCACGGCCGCCGAGTGGCGGCATTTCCGGACGGCGTACACGCTGCTCGCCGCGCTGATCGCCGTGCTCGTCGTCTCGGTGCACAGCATCGTCTCGTGGGACTTCGCGGTGGCCGTCGTGCCGGGCTGGCACAGCACGATCTTCGCGCCGTACTTCGTCGTCGGCGCGATCTTCTCCGGCCTGGCCATGCTGCTGACGCTGATGGTGCCCGGCCGCTTCCTGCTCGAGATCAAAGACTACGTG
>QHWK01000254.1 GCA_003223775.1 Acidobacteriota bacterium | reverse complement strand
AGAGTTAGACGGACCGACCATGGGGAAGGTTTAATAGGCGGATGCCGCCACTCACCGAGCAGGAATTCCGCGTCAGGAGCGACGAAGCGCTCGAAAACGCACGGCGTGCGCTGCTCCCGCTCGCGGACAGCGAGGGCTTCGAAGTCGAGCTGCAGAACGGCGTGCTGAACCTCGACTTCGAGGACCCCAGCGAGGCGAAGTTCGTCGTGTCGCCCAATGCACCAGTGCGTCAGATCTGGATCTCGGCGATGGCAAGAAGCTATAAACTCGCGTGGTCGCCGGAGCTCGGCGCCTTCGCGCTCGACGGCGAGACGCTGCCGCGGCTGCTCGAACGTCTCACGAAAACGTTTCTGGAGGTCGTATGACCCGCGCCGCCATCGCCATCGCCGGAGCGCTCCTGGTCGCCGCCGCGACGTTCGCGACATCGTCGGCTCAGTCGTCCAACGCGTTCGGGACGCCGTCGGCCGGTCAGCCGCAGCCTGGCGCGGCGATCAAGGCCGTGCCGGGATCGCGCGCGCAGGGTTGGCTGTCGCAGGGGCGGTCAGAGGTGCTCGCCCGCCACGGAATGGTCGCGACGAGCGATCCGCTGGCGGCCGAAGCGGGGCTGGAGATTCTGCGGCGCGGCGGCAACGCGATCGATGCCGCGGTCGCGACCGGCGCGGTCCTCGACGTGACTTCGCAGAACGACACGGGGATCGGCGGAGATCTGTTCGCGCTGGTCTACATCGCGAAAGACAAGAAGCTCTACGCGCTCAGTTCCGCCGGCTGGGCGCCTGCCGGCTGGACGCCGGACTTCTTCAGGACGAAGCTGGGCGTCAAGGCCATGCCGAACAACGGCGTGAATTCGGCGACGGTGCCCGGCGCGATCTCCGGCTACGACGCGATGCTGAAACGGTTCGGGACGCTCGGCTTCAAGGAGACGTTCGAGCGCGCGGCGCGGCTGGCCGACGAAGGGTGGGGGCTCGCCGAGCGACGCCATTCGGATCTGAAGAACGCCACGCCCGGCCTGCGCGCCGACGCCGATTCGAAGGAGACCTTCCTCGTCGACGGCGAGACGCCGGCGCTGTACAGCATCATCCGGAATCCGGGCCTCGCGAAAGCGCTGCGGCTGATCCAGACGCAGGGCCGCGACGCGTTCTACCGCGGCGCGATTGCCGATGCGATCGTCGCCAAAGAGCAGGCGAACGGCGGCGTGATGACGACAGCGGACCTCGGCGAATTCCAGTCCGAGTGGACCGAGCCGATTACGACGAATTACCACGGCTACGACGTATTCGAGCTGCCGCCGCCGGGCCAGGGATTCGCGGCGCTCGAGATGCTGAACATCCTCGAGGTCTGCGTGCCGAAGTTCGGCACGAGCCTCGCCGCGCTCGGTCCCGCCGATTCGCAGTACTGGCACTACATGGTCGAGGCGAAGAAGCTCGCGTACTCGGATCTGCAGGCCAACAACGCCGACCCGATGTTTGCGAAGGTGCCGGTCGCGCAGCTGCTCTCGAAGGAACACGCGGCCTCGCTGTGCGCGCGGATCGATCCGAACGCGGCGTCGAAGCCCGCCGTGAAGGGCGCCACCGACGGCGGCACGATCTATCTGACGACCGCGGATCGCTGGGGCAACATGGTGTCGCTGATTCACAGCGTGTTCGGCGTCTACGGCAGCCGCGCGACGGTTGCGCCCTACGGCTTCGTGCTGCACAACCGCGGCGGCGGGTTCTCGCTCGACCAGACGAGCCCCAACATCGTCGCGCCGCACAAGCGCCCGTTCCATACGATCATCGCCGGCTTCGTGATGAAGGACGGCGCGCCGGTGATGACGTTCGGCAACATGGGCGGCAGCGTGCAGCCCGAGACGCACGCGCAGCACATGGTCAACCTGATCGACCTCGGCATGAACGTGCAGATGACCACCGACGCGGCGCGCTTCACGCACAATCAGAACACGAACGTGCTGTCGCTCGAGGCCAACCTGTTCAACCTGGTCGGCGCGGCGCTGAAGGCGAAAGGACACGAGGTGCGGTCGGTGACCGGCGGCGCCGTCGGCGGCTATCAGGGCATTCTCTTCACGCGCGATCCGCGGCTGCCGCAGCCGGTCTTCGACCAGCGCGCCGCCGCCGAGGATCTGCCGGTGAACGGCGTCTACCGCGGCGGGTCCGACCACCGCAAGGACGGCCAGGCGGTCGGCTGGTAGCGGGGGCGTCGCGGCGCCGCCTTCGGCGTCAGATCCGGAAACCCTCGCTGAGCGGGTCCCCCTCGTCGATCAGGAACGTGTGCTCGCCCGTGATCCACGCGGAGCCTTCGATCTCCGGCAGAATCGCGTCGTGCTCGCCGACTGCGGTGCGCCCGACGACGCGGCCGAGGAACCGCGTGCCGATCAGGCTTTCGTGCACGAACGGTCGGTCGCCGGCGAGCAGCCCCATCGCGTCGATCACCGCCATGACCGCGGCGGTGCCGGTGCCGCACGGGGACCTGTCCACTTCCGCGTCGGCGAAGATCGTCACGTTGCGCAGGTCGGCGCGATCGTCGCTCGGCGGACCCGTGAAGATCGTCCCGTAGATCCCGCGCAGCTCCGGCTCGAGCGGATGCACGATCGTGTGACGCCCCTCGATCGCGTGCTTGATCTCCATGCCGACGCGGCGCAGCTCGGGCAGGTGCGCGGCGTCGATCGGCAACCCGACGGCTTCGCTGTCCACGATGGCGTAGAACGCGCCGCCGAAGGCGACGTCGGCGCGCACGGTGCGCGACGTGAGCTTCACGCCGAGGCCGGCGTGAAGGACGAACGACGGCACGTTCACGAACGCGACGCTCTCGACGCGGTCCCTTCGATCGGGTTCGACCGATCCAGGCGCGATCGTCGCGCGCGCGCGATGCTATAGCCTTCGTTGTGCATGAAGAGCACGCCGGCGTCGGAGCCGGGCGCGACGGGCTCGGTGAGGATCGCGCCGTACATGTCCGCGTGCCCGCGCGGCTCGAGCATCAGCGCGCGCCGCAGGTGATCGGCGTGGCGCCGCACCCACTCGCGCTTTTCGAGCATCGTCCGGCCGCGCGGCGAGGGGAAGCCGCCGACGATCAGCCGCAGCGGCTCGCCGGCGGCGTGCGCGTCGATTGTCTTCACCGAGATCATGCGGTAGAACTTTAGCGTGAAAGCGTTTTACTCCGATACGTTCGTGCTGCCGCTGCCGGAGCGCCACCGCTTTCCGATGGCGAAGTACCGGCTGCTGCGCGAGCGGCTCGTCGAGGAGCGCGTCCTCGACACGGCCGATCTCGCCGTGCCCGAGGCTGCGGCGTGGGGGGATCTGCGGCTCGTGCACGACGCGGCGTACGTCGACGCGGTTGCCGGCGGCACGCTGCCGGCCGACGCGCAGCGCCGCATCGGCTTTCCGTGGTCGCCGATGATGGTGGAGCGCTCGCGGCGCTCGGTCGGCGCGACGATCGCCGCCGCGCGCGAGGTGATGCTCGGCGGCGCGAGCGTGAGCGCGAACCTCGCCGGCGGCACGCACCACGCGTTTCGCGACCGCGGCGAGGGCTACTGCGTGTTCAACGACGTCGCGGTCGCCGCCGCGGTGATGCTCCGCAGCGGCGCCGCCGCGCGCGTCGCCGTCGTCGACTGCGACGTCCATCAGGGCAACGGCACCGCGGCGATCTTCCGCGGCGAGCCGGCGGTCTTCACCTGCTCGTTCCACGGCGCGAACAATTTCCCGTTCCGCAAGGAGACGAGCGATCTCGACGTCACGTTCGACGACGGCGCCGGAGACGACGAGTACCTGGCGGCGCTCGAGGCGCACGTTCCGGCGGTGCTCGATCGACACCGGCCGGATCTCGTCTTCTATCTGGCCGGCGCCGACCCGTACGAGGGCGATCGCCTCGGACGTCTGGGCCTGACGATCGACGGCCTGCGCGCGCGCGATCGTCTCGTGTTCGAGGCGTGCCGCGCGCGCCGTCTGCCCGCGGTCGTCGTCATGAGCGGCGGCTACGCGCCCGACGTCGACGCCATCGTCGCCATTCACGTCAACACCATCCGCGAAGCGGTGCTTGCATGTCAGTTCGCTTCCGCCTGCTGACCGAGGCCGACGTCAGGGCCGTCCTGACGATGGACGATCTCATCGAGGCGATGACGTCGGCGCTTCAGCGCTTCTCGTCGGGCCGCGTGACGCAGCCGGTGCGCACCGTCATCCCGATCGCGGAGGACGCCTTCGCCGGCTTCATGCCCGCCTTCGTCCGCGGCGGCGCGGCGGAGTCCGGTGTCAGCCATCAGCCATCAGCCATCAGCCATGACGAGCGCCAGGGCGCAGAAGCGCTCGGCGCGAAGATCGTCACCGTCTTCGGCGGCAACCACGCGCGCGGGCTCGACTCGCACCTCGCGTCGATCGTGCTGATGGATCCGGAAACGGGCGCGCTCGTCGCGCTCCTCGACGGCCGCTACATCACGGAGGCGCGGACGGCGGCGGTGTCGGCCGTCTCGTCGAAGCTGCTGGCGCGCGAGGCGGCGGGATCGCTCGCGATCATCGGGTCCGGCGTCCAGGCGCGCAGCCATCTCGAGGCGCTGACGCGCGTGCACGATTTCCGCCACGTGACGGTCTGGAGTCCGCAGAAATCGCACCGCGACCGCTTCGTCGAGTGGGCGAATTCCGCCACCGCCGAATGGTGCCTGGCACGTGCCAGGCAGGCGCCTGACGCGTCCCAGGCACCGAAGGTTGCGGCGGTCGATCATGCGGGCGAGGCCGTCGTCGGCGCCGACGTCGTCGTCCTCGTCACCTCGTCGCCGGCGCCGGTGCTCGAGGACGGCTGGGTCAAGCCCGGCGCGCACGTGATCTCGGTCGGCGCCTGCCGTCCAAATCAACGCGAGATGGATCCGGCGCTCGTCGCACGCGCGCGGCTGTTCGTCGACTCGCGCGCCGCCGCGCTCGTCGAGTCGGGCGACGTCGTCCTCGGGATGCAGGAGGCGCGCTTCGGCGGGGATCACATCATCGCGGAGCTCGGAGAAGTGGCGAGCGGCGCGCCGGGCCGGCGCAGCGCGACCGAGGTGACCGTCTTCAAGAGCCTCGGGCTCGCGGTGGAAGACGTGACCGCCGCCGACCTCGCGTACCGCCGCGCCG
>QHWK01000253.1 GCA_003223775.1 Acidobacteriota bacterium | reverse complement strand
AACTGGCCGCACAGCCGCGCGCGGCTCTGGCCGAGCGCCGCGCGCACCGCAAACTCCCCGCGGCGCGCGATGGCGCGCGCGACGAGCAGCGTCGCCACGTTGACCGACGCGATGAGGAGCATGAAGCCGACGATCTCGGCGACCGCCACGAGCGGACGCTCCTGGCCACCGAGCAGGTTCTCGCGGATACCGCGCACCTCGAAGCCGTAGCCGGGCGGAAGATCCGGCCGCATGCGGCGCGCGAGCGCCGCGACGCGAGCCATCGCGTCGGCGATCTGCGGCGCCGAGACGCCCGGGCGCGTGCGCGCCCACACCGCGAAGTCGCGCGATCGATCGGCGGGATCGAGCCGCCACGGCAGCCAGTACTGCGCGTCGTACGGAAACGCGTACTGCGGCGGCATGACGCCGACGATCGTGAAGACGCGATCGTCGAGGCGAACGCGCGATCCGATCGCGGCCGGCGATCGGGCGAAACGCGTTTCCCACATCGCGTGGCCGACGAGCGCGACGCCGGCGTCGAGGCCGCGCCGCGATTCGTCGTCGGTCAGCGGCCGCCCGAGAAGCGGCGCGACGCCGAGCGTGCGGTCGAAGCCCTCCGTCTGCAGCGCGACGCTCACGCGCTCGGGCGCGTCGGCGCCCGCGAGCGTCATGCTCTGGCCGCTCATCGCGACCAGATCCTCGAACACATCGCGGGCCGACTCGCGTACGGCGACGATTGCCGCGCTCGACATGTTGAACGGATGCGCGCTGCCGTCGGTCGCCGTCACCATCTCGCGCAGGCGGATCAGACGTGCCTCGTCGCGGAATGGAAACGGCCGCCACAGCACGTGATTGATCGCGCTGAACATCGCCGTGTTCGCGCCGATGCCGAGGCCGAGAATCGCCGCCGCGATCGCGGTATCGCGCGGCGAGCGCCGCAGCAGGCGGACGGCGAAGCGCAGGTCCTGAAAAAATGTGGACAGCATCCGGTCAAGCATCGCAGATGTCCGTCCGGGTCGGCGACGGAAAGCACAACCATACGCCGCTGTCCGTGATTTGCCAACTCGATAAGGGATCCATTCTTTGGACAATCGCCTTCCCGGCGGGTCCGGGTTCCTTATCTCGAACGCCCGCAAAACGACGGCCGCAACGAGCGCGCGCGGTGGCATCGCGATGGCAGCGCTCGCGCGTCATGCACTTCGCACCGCTGGCGCTCGCGTGGCTGTCGCGCCACGCCGCCGCCGTCATCTTCGTCAATTTGTCGCTAGGGCTTCTCGGCGTGCCGGCACTCACCGAAACGCTGCTCGTGATGGCCGGCGCGGTCGCGGCGCACGGCGCAGGATCGGCGTGGAGCGCGTTCGCCGCCGCGGTCGCAGGCAGCGCCGTCGGCATGACGATCAGCTTTCACGTCGGGCGCGCGGCGCAGCCGGCGCTGCACAAGTGGGGCGCGTCGATGCCGGCGCGCACGCGGCCCCGCAGCGCCGCGCGCGCGCACGAATGGTGGCGCCGGCTCGGACCGTGGAGCGTCGTGCTCGCGTACTTCGCGCCCGGCCTGCGCCATGCGACGGCGATCATCGCCGGGTCGATGAACATGGAGCGCAAGCGGTTCGTCGCGCTCGCGGTCTGCGGCGCGTGCGCGTGGTCGTCGCTGCTCGTGTTCGGCGGCAGCCTCGTCGGCGCGCGCGCGGCGGCCTCGCCTCCGGTCGCGTCCGCAGACTTCTGTGGCACCATCGACGCCGATCATGGTCACGGCGATCC
>QHWK01000252.1 GCA_003223775.1 Acidobacteriota bacterium | reverse complement strand
CCGGCGTCTCGCCGCTCGTCGAGACGTCGAACGCCACGGTCGGCACCGTGATCGAGAACCGGCGCATCGTCGAGCTGCCGTTGAACGGCCGAAACTATCTGCAGCTGGTCGCGCTCAGCCCGAACGTCAGCGCCGAGTTTGCCGATGCGGGGCAGGCGGGCAGCCGCCAGGGCGGGACGCGCGCCAACCAGCAGCTGTCGATTTCAGGGCAGCGCCGGGAATTCAACTACTACACGCTGGACGGCGTGGACAACACCGACGTCAACTTCAACACGTATATCTTTCTGCCGTCGGTGGACGCGCTCGAAGAATTCAAAGTGCAGACCGGCGTCTACTCCGCCGAATTCGGGCGCGAGGCGAGCCAGGTGAACGTGGTCACCAAGTCGGGGACGAACAACCTGCACGGCACGCTCTTCGAATTTGTCCGCAACGACGCGTTCGATGCCAGACCGTACTCCTTCACGGCCTCGCAAGCCGCCGCGCCCAAAGCGCCGTTCAAGTGGAATCAGTACGGCTACACGGCCGGCGGCCCCGTCTGGAAGAACCATCTGTTCTTCATGTCGAATTTCGAGGGCTACAACGATCGCAAACAGTTCCAGAGTCTCTACAGCGTGCCGTCCTCGGCGATGCGGGGCGGCGACTTCTCCGCGCTGCTGGCGAGCCTCGGTGGAATCAACGCGCAGACGGGGCAACCAACCGGGGTCATCGTCGATCCAACGAAGTGCACGGTCGTCGGCACGACGCGAACGTGCGCGGCGTTCCCGGGGAACGTGATCCCCTCGAGCCGCGTGAATGCGATCTCGACGAAGCTCCTCGAATTCTATCCGGAGCCGAACACTGGCGCCGCCGGGCTGACGAACAACTATCTGTCGCTGCAGGATCGCGTCATCGACAAGTATCAGTACACGCAGCGCGCGGACCTCGTGCAGAGCAGCAAATCGTCGTGGATGGGCCGCTACAGCTATGGCAAGGAGGCCCAGGTCACGCCGGCGTTGAAATTGAACGGCACGAAGCTGGATACCCGGGTTCACCAGGTCGCGCTGGGCAACACGATGACGCTCTCGTCGACGCTCGTGAACGAATTCCGGTTCGGCTTCAACTACTTCTTCAACACGTTCGGACGCGAGCTGGCAAACGAGCGCGACGTGATCAAGGAGCTGAACATCCCGGGCATCTCACTGAACCCTTCTGAGGCGTGGGGCATCCCCTCGATCGGCATCACCGGGTTCAGCGGCTTCGGCGACGACACGGAAGGGCCGTACACGAACCGCAACCGCGCGTTCGAGTTCACCGACAACGTGTCGTGGATTCGCGGCCGCCACGCGCTCAAGATCGGCGGCGGCCTCCGGTACGACATGTACAACCAGGTGGGCAACCAGTTCGCGCGCGGGAATTTCGCGTTCCAGCCGATCGCGACCGGGTACGCGTTCGCCGACTTCCTGCTCGGCTACCCGCAGCAGACCGAATCAGCGGTGGCGCTCGCGGTGACGCAGTTCCGCGCGGTCAGCCAGTCGTACTACTTCGCCGACACGTGGAAGGTCCGGTCGAACATGACGTTCGATCTCGGCCTGCGGTACGAATACACCCCGCCGTGGTTCGACCAGAACGGCACGCTGATGAACGCGTCGCTCCCGTGCCACGATACGACGCCCAACGTCCAGAACCTGGCATGCCACCCCGTGATGGTGCGCATCGGCAGCGGCGACGTCTATGAGAACACGCCGCTCCGGTTCGCGCCGAACATCCAGGTCGCGCGCGACGGCCGGCTCGGCGACCGGCTGATCTTCGACGACAAGAAGAATTTCGCGCCGCGCGCCGGCTGGGCGTGGAACCCGAGCGACAAGACGTCGTTCCGCGCGGGAACCGGCATCTTCTACATGCAGGACACCGGCAACCCACGATTCGACATGGCGCGCAACCTGTCGGGACGGCGCCGCGACAACACGCTGCTCCTGACGCCGGACCTCACGCTCGACGCGCCGTTCAGAGGCGTCGGCGCCGCAAACGATTGCGGCGTGGCGCCTCCGCTCGTGTGCCTCACGAACATCTACGTGCTGGGCAACGATCCGAATCGCAAGACGCCGTACATGCTGCAGTATCTGTTCAACGTCCAGCGCGAGCTGGGGGGGTCGACCGCGCTCGAGATCGGCTATCTCGGTTCTCACAGCTATCGTCTGGAGCGCATGTACGACTGGAACGAAACGACTCCCAGCGTGATTGGGTCCGTGCAGAGCCGCAAGCCGTATCCGGAGTACACGAAGGTCCAGGAGATCGGCAACGTCGCCCAGGCGCGGTACAACTCGCTGGCGATCAAGGTGACGCGCAGGCTGCACCAGGGATTGTCGGTGCTTGGCGGCTACACGCTCTCGAAGTCGGAGGACAACGGCAGCGGCATCCGGACGCTTGGCGGCGACACGCTGTTCCCACAGAACAGCTTCTGCCTCGACTGCGAGTGGGGATTGTCGATCTTCGACGTCCGTCATCGGTTCGTGTCGTCGATCCTCTACGAGCTGCCATTCGGTCAGGGGAAGCCATTCCTGCAGACCGGCGTCGGCGGCGCAATCCTTGGTGGGTGGCAACTCAGCACGATCATCACGGACTCGAGCGGATTCCCGAGAACGGTGTTCACCGGCACGGACAGATCGAATACCGGAGGCGGCCAGGATCGTCCGAACGTGACGGGGCAGGATCCGAATCTGTCGGGCGACGTCGATCATCCGGAACTTCCGGTTCGGCTCGAAGTACGCGCAGTTCCGATTCGAAGCGTTCAACGCGTTGAACAATCCGATCTGGAGCGACCCGAATACGACGTTGAGCAACCCGCTGTACGGGACGATCAACAACACGAGAACGCCGATGCGCGAAGTGCAGATCGGCCTGAAGTTCGTCTTCTGAAGAAACGTCGGGGCCAGGGGCGTGGGGCCGGCTGTTCCGTCATGTGACGGCCAGGCCCCAGCCCCCAGCCCTCGCGCGTTCAGCGGCGTTCCCCTCGAGGCGCGACCTGCTCCAGCAGCTTCAGATAGCCGGGATCGTCGACGCGCTCGGCCGCGCCGCCGGTCACCAGCCGCAGCAGGCGGCGCGCCTGGCTGCGCTCGGGCGAATCAGTCGATCCGTTTGCGAGCTGCGCGTAGCGCAGCAGCTGCTGACGCAGGCGCATCAGGCTCGCGTCGCGCCGGCTCTCGTCACGTAGTCCGGCCTCGAGGTCGAAGATCCCGCCGACCGTCCGGATCTCCGCATCCTCGTCGGCGCGTTCGCGCGCGAGCGCTTTCTTCGCCTCGGGCTGCCGCGAGAGCTCTCTGGCCCGCCCCGCATCGGCCTCGACGTCGCGCAGCCCTTTGAAATCCTGCGCGAGCGCCTCGACGAGATGCACCGTCGCCGCGCGATCCGACGACTCCGCGATGCGCCGCCGCCGCGTGTCGAGCAGCCGTTCGATCAGCGCATCGTCTTTCGGGCGGCGTCCGGCCTTCATCGCCTGCAGCTCCATCCATTCGATCGCTTCGAGCGCGACCGCGTCCGGCGGCAGCGTGTGCCCGCCGGCGAAGATCACCAGATGGTGCGGCGACGTCAGCTTGCGATCGAGCTGGCGCATCTCGAGGTAGTTGAAGTCGTCGGTGCCCGCCGTGCCGAAGACGGCGAACGGCACCGACGACCGCGGCTTGCTGTCGGGATATCCGGCGCTCGACGCGATCACGCCGGCGATGTTGTTGCTGCCGAGCGCGATCTGCAGCGCGACGCGCGCGCCTCCTGACATCCCGGCGAGGTAGACGCGATCGGCGTCGATGGCGAATCGCTGGCCGAGGTCGATCGACATCGCGCGCACGCTCGCCGCCGACACCGAGACCGGTCCGTTCCGCGACGTGTTCGATCCGGCGACGATGTAGCCGTACTGTTCGGCGGCGGCCTGGTATTTCTCGACCATCGCGCGGCCGCGGGCGGCCGGGTGGAACGCGATCAGCACGCTCCATCCGCGGTCGTGGGAATAGTTCGACGGCAGATAGAGAGCGCAGCCGAGGACGATGGCGATTGCGAGAGGAGCGGCGGTGCGCATCGTGGGCGCATGATACTGCCGACTACCGACTGCTTCGAGCGAACGGTCGAGGTCTGTGTCCGACGTCTATCGGCGGCGGCCCGGCGGCCCGCGGCGCGCGCGCCGCCGCGAGAGCCGGAGCGATCGCCGGCAGCGTGCGAGCGCGTGCTGCATGTCGCTCCACCGGCCGTCGAGCGCGCCGCCGCCGCCCAGCGGTTCCGGGCGGCCGCCGTCGCCGGGTTCCGACGATCGCCGTTTCATGAACGCCATACTCACCAAACGCACCTACAGGGTCGGACGAACGCCCGGGGCGTGGAGTTCCGGCGGCGCGGCCCAACAAAACTGGCGCGCCGCGCGTTTGATCGGGTATGAACGGAGCGCCAATGGCCACCGTCCTTCCGGCCGCGCTGCCCGACAGCCCGGCGGAGCGGCTTGCCGCGCTCTTCGACGTGCACTACGACCGGCTCTACACGCTGGCGCGGCGCATGGCGGCGGACGCCGACGCCGCGCGGGACCTGGTGCAGGACACGTTTCTGCGCGCCGCTCGCGTGCCGCAGTCGGTTCCGCAGGGACACGCCAACGAGGAAGCGTGGCTGGTCCGCGTGCTGATCAACATCGGCCGCGACCAGTGGCGCAGGGCGGCCGTTCGGAAGCGCCACGGCGCCGCCGCGGAGCCGCCGGTTCGAGCGGCGCGCGATCACGAGGCCGCGCTCGTGGCGCGCACGATCGTCTGGCGCGCGCTCGACGCGCTGCCGCCCCGCCGCCGCGCCGTCGTCGTGATGCACGAGATCGAGGGCCTGACCAGCGCCGCGATCGCGTCGCTGCTCGGCGTCAGCGCGATCACCGTCCGCTGGCATCTGGCGGCCGGCCGACGCGATCTGGCGCGAGTGCTCGCGCCGCAGATGGAGGAGTCGCGATGAAATCCGTGGGAGACCTGCTGCGCGAGGCCGATCCGCTTCGCGCGGAAGTGACGTCGAAAGAGGCCGAGCGCGATCGGCTTCGTCGCACGATCGTGGCGTCCGCCGATGCGGCCATGCGTGTGCAACAGCCGCGCAGGCGCGCGCTGTGGATCGCGGCCGCCGCGGCGATCGCCATCGGGATCGCCGCCGCCGCGCCGCAGTTCTGGCACGGCGGCGCGACGCTGCACGCGGCGGTTCGGTTCGAAGTGCGCCTCGCCGAGACGCAGGCGGCGCCGGATCTCCTCGAAGCGGGAGTCGAGGCATCGGGCAACGTGGTGTACCTGCACCGCGAGGTCGTCGTGACCAACGACGATATCGCCCGAGCGCACGTTGTCGACGGCGACCGGCCGTCGAGTTTCGCCATCGCCATCGAGTTCACGCCGGAAGGCGCCGAGAAGATGCGCCACGCCACCGCCGCGCACATCGGCAGGCCGGCCGCGATCCTGATCGACGGCAACGTCGTCATGGCGCCGGTCGTTCGGGCGCCGATCGGCGCGTCGGCGATGATTACCGGCAACTACACGCAAGCGGAAGCGGAGCGGATCGTGAACGGCGTAATCAAGAATTAGGACTTAGGAATTTGGAATTTGGAATTTGGAATTCGTTGTCACGCTGTCACGCCGTAATCACGAATTCCAAATTCCCACATTCCAAATTCCTAAGTCAGTACGTTAGCGGGTTGTGCTGCATCCCGTGGCACGACAGGTAGCAGCGCCCGTGCCCCTGTCCTGTCGATTCGTAGCGCAGGAGACCGCTGCTGTTTGGCGAGACGAAGCGCGTGTCGAAGTTGATCAGGTGAGCGTTGTTCGTGGTATTGCCCTGCGCGGAGTCGATGCCGTGCGGATCGTGGCATACGGAGCAGGGCGCCGACGCGAGCGTCAAGTGACGGTTATGCTGAGCGAACGACGCGTTGCCCAGGATGCTCGTCCGGTCGTGGCACTTGTAACACAGCGCATACGTCGCGGCCGATTCCGCCTGCGACCCGTTGTCCATGTCGTACCGCGCGACGAGCAGGTGTTTGTAGTTCGATCCGTGCGGGCCGGCCGGTCCTGTCCCCGGCGTGGGCGCCTTCGGACCGCTGTCGTTGTTGTGGCAGTCGGTGCAGAACAGGACGCTGCTCGTCGTCCACGGCGCGAGCAGACTCGGCACGAACGTCCCCCGGCCCGGCCCTTCGACCGGGTGATACGACGGGTTGGCCAGATCGAACTGCAGCCGCTTGTTGAACTGCCGCGCCACGCGCGCCGTGTACGGCGGGTCGGGCGAGGTCGGCTGCGGTTTATTGACGGAGTCACCGTGGCACTTGAAGCAGATCTGGTACTCGTTGACCGACGGCGGCGTCCCCGTCGGGTCGACGCGGAGTCCGGTGACGTCGACGCCCCATGCGCCGGCGAGGCGCCCTGACGCTTTCGGCGCGACCGTCGCCGCCGCGTGGCTCGCGTGCGGGTTGTGGCAGTCGGCGCATTCCGCGTGCCGCGGCGTCGTCGCGACCGCCTCCGGCAGGCGGATCGTGCCGGTCGGTGACTCCGACGCGTCGTGCACCGACGGCGTCATCGTGTAGGTGGGGTGCCGGTACGTCTTGTTGAACTCGGCCGCGATGTTCGACGTCGCCACCGCGCTCGGCCCGTGGCACGTGTCGCACGTCTTCTCTTCGACGTTCTTCAGCATCCGCGCGGCGGTCGCCCCGCTGTGCGGCTTGTGGCAACTCTCGCATGCGTTGTCCGCCACCGTCGTGTAGCCCGTGTGCGCGCCCTGCGCGGCCGTGAACGCGCGCGTCGACGTGCGGTGCGACGCGGGCGTCGTCGACCAGAACGACTTCTGGTGGCACGTGAGGCAGAGCGCCGAACCCGGGTTGCTCTT
>QHWK01000545.1 GCA_003223775.1 Acidobacteriota bacterium | reverse complement strand
GGGAAACGGGATTCGAACCCGCGACTTCGACCTTGGCAAGGTCGCACTCTACCACTGAGTTATTCCCGCTCGAACCCCCAAAGTACCATCAGAGCCGCACCGAACGCAACACCTTGGCCGCCTCTTCCGGCGACGTCGGATTGATGTAAAACCCCGTCCCCCACTCGAATCCGGCGACGCGCGTCAGCCGCGGCATGATCTCGATGTGCCAGTGATACGTGTCGCGCACGTCCTCGGCCGACGGCGCCGTGTGCACGACGAGATTGAACGGCGGCATCTCCACCGTGCGATCGAGCCGCTGCAGCACCGGCTTCAGCAGCCGCGCGAGGCTCTCGCCCACGTGCCGCGGCGCCTCCTCGAACCGCGCCCCGTGCTGCTTGGGCAGGAGCCACGTCTCGAACGCGAACCGCGGCGCGTAGGGCGCGAGCGCGACGATGTCGGCGTTCTCCTGAATCACGCGCCGTCCGTCGCGCAGCTCGTCGCGCACGATGTCGCAGAAGACGCACCGCTCCTTCACCTCGAAGTGCCGCCGCGCGCCGTCGAGCTCCTCGCGGACGAAGTCCGGCACGATCGGCAGCGCGATCAGCTGCGAGTGCGGATGATCGAGCGTGGCGCCCGCGGCCGCGCCGTGGTTCTTGAAGATGAGGATGTGCTTCAGCCGGAAGTCCTTCTTCAGATCCAGAATCCGCTCGCGGTACGCCCAGAGCACGCGCTCGATCTCGGGCTCGGACATCGCCGCGAGCGGCCGATCGTGATCCGGCGTCTCGATGATCACCTCGTGCGCGCCGATCCCGTTCATCCGGTCGAACAGCCCCTCGCCCTCGCGATCGAGCGTCCCCTCGACCTGCAGCGCGGGGAACTTGTTCGGCACGACGCGCAGATCCCACCCCGGCGCGTTCGCCGCGCTGCCGTTCTGCCGGTACGACAGCACTTCGGGCGGCGTCATCGCCTCGCGCCCGGGGCAGAACGGACACTGCTCGCGGCCGATCGTCGCGAAGTGCTCGAGGCGGAAATCGTTCGGCCGCTTCTGCCGATCGGTGGAGATGATCACCCAGCGGCCGGTGATCGGATCGCGTCGCAGCTCAGGCATCGAAAGCGTTCTGAAAGAGATCGACGACCGGCCCGCCGGCGTCGAAATGAATCGAGACGACGTCGAAGCGGCAGGGGCGGCCCGAGAGGCGGTGCGTCGCCAGGTAGTCGAGCGCGATCTGCAGCATGCGCCGCCGCTTCCAGCCGGTGACCGCTTCGGCCGCCTCGCCGAACGCGCGGCTGTCACGCGCCTTCACTTCCACGAAGACCATCGTTTCGCCGTCGCGCGCGATGATGTCGATTTCGCCGCCCCGCCTGCGGTACCGCCTTGCAAGAATTGCGTACCCCCGCCGCTCGAGCTCGCCGCACGCGAGATCTTCCCCATGTTTTCCGAGTATTTGCCTGGCCTGCGACATGATGCCGTCCACCCCAGCAACCAACGGGCCACCTGACACGATCTTCGGGGATGGGGCTTCGGGATTCGTGGAGACTCGTGCAACGTGATTCGCGCGCCCGTGCGAACCCCACATCCCGACTCGCGAATCCCGATTCACCGCCGGGTCTTCTCCACGTCGGTGAGCGCCTCGTCGAAGATCCGCACGGCGGCGTCCGCCTGCTCGCGCGTCAGCACGAGCGGCGGCGAGAAGCGGACCGCATTCTTGCCGGCCCCGAGGATCAGGAGCCCTCGCGCGAACGCGCCAGACACCACAGCATCCCGCTCGTCGCTCGCGCGCTCTTTCGTCGTCCGATCGCGCACGAGCTCGACGCCAATCATCAGGCCGCGGCCGCGCACGTCGCCGATGAGCGGGTGCTTCTCCGCGAGCCCCTTCAGGCCGGCCATCAGGTGCGCGCCGACCTCGGCGGCGTTCTTCACGATGCCGCCCCGCAGCAGCGCGATCGTCGCGAGCGCCGCGGCGCACGACACCGGGTTGCCGCCGAACGTGCTCGCATGCGTGCCCGGCGGCCACTCCATCACGCCTTTGCGCGCGACGGCGACGCCGAGCGGCATCCCCGACGCGATGCCCTTCGCGATCGCGATCATGTCGGGCTCGACGCCGCTGAACTCGATCGCGAACATGCGGCCCGAGCGTCCCATTCCCGACTGCACTTCGTCGGCGACGAGCAGGATGCCGTGCTTCGCCGCCAGGTCGCGCAGCCGCCGCAGAAACGCCTCGGGTGCGACCACGTAGCCGCCCTCGCCCTGAATCGGCTCGACGACGATCGCGGCGACTTCGTCGGGCGACACGAGGTGCGCGAACAGCTGCTGCTCGATGTAGTCGATGCACGCGTCGCCGCAGCTGGCTGGCGACGATCCGAGCGGGCAGCGATAGGTGTCGGGATACGGCGCGTGGTACACGCCCGGGAGCAGCGGGCCGAAGCCGCGGCGCTGCGTCACCTTGCTCGCCGTCAGCGCGAGCGATCCCATCGTGCGCCCGTGGAAACCGCCGATGAACGCGATCACGTTCTGCCGCTTCGTGGTGTAGCGCGCCAGCTTGAGGCAGGCCTCGATCGCTTCGGTGCCGGAGTTGCCGAAAAACGACCGCGCGCCGCCGCGTATCGGCACGATCGCGGCGAGCTCCTCGGCGAGCCGCACCTGCGGTTCGTAGTAGAAGTCGGTCCCCGACATGTGGAGGAACTTCTTCGCCTGCTCGCAGATCGCGCCGACGACGTCGGGGTGCGAGTGGCCGGTCGAGTTCACGGCGATGCCCGCCGAGCAGTCGAGGAACACGTTGCCGTCGACGTCTTCGACGATCGCGCCCGAGCCGCGCTCGATCACGAGCGGGTAGCCGCGCGTGTAGGAGGGCGACACGACCGACTTGTCGCGATCGATCAGCGCTTTCGCCTTCGGCCCGGGCAGCGCCGTCCTGATGTCGGGAACCTTCACTTTCGCTTCCACCGCGTGCCTG
>QHWK01000544.1 GCA_003223775.1 Acidobacteriota bacterium | reverse complement strand
TGCAGCGCCATGCGGTCCTTCCCGAGATCGATGCCGTCGCTCTTCTTGAACTCCGTGATGATCCAGTCGATGATGCGCTGATCGAGGTTGTCGCCGCCGAGGTGCGTGTCGCCGTTGGTCGCCTTCACCTCGACGACGCCCTCGCCCACCTCGAGGATCGACACGTCGAACGTGCCGCCGCCGAAGTCGTAGACCGCGATCGTCTCGTCCTTCTTCTTGTCGAGCCCGTAGGCGAGCGCCGCCGCCGTCGGCTCGTTGACGATGCGCATGACTTCGAGCCCGGCGATCTGTCCGGCGTCCTTCGTCGCCTGGCGCTGCGCGTCGTTGAAGTACGCCGGCACCGTAATCACCGCCTTGGTGACGGGCGAGCCCAGATACTCCTCCGCCGCCTGTTTCAGCTTCTGCAGGATCATCGCGGAGATTTCGGGCGGCGAATAATCCTTGCCGTTGGCCTCGACGCGGGCGTCGCCGTTGCTGGCGCGGATCACCTTGTAGGGCACCATCTTCATTTCTTCCGACACTTCGTCGTACTTGCGGCCCTGGAACCGCTTGATCGAGAAGACGGTGTTTTCCGGGTTGGTGACGGCCTGCCGCTTCGCCACCTGGCCGACGAGCCGCTCGCCGGTCTTGGTGAACGCGACGACCGACGGCGTCAGGCGGCCGCCCTCCGGGTTGGTGATCACCACCGGCTCGCCGCCTTCCATCACGGCGACAACCGAGTTGGTGGTGCCCAGATCGATGCCGATGATTTTGCTCATTCCGTACCTCAGCAGCAGGCTCTCGGGAGCGAGGGCCTGATAGTGCTTTGAGTATAAAAATTGAGTGGCGCTTTGTAAACCTCCACGCGTAACCTGCGTGGTACACTGCAGTTAAACCGATGACTCACGTCGTCGTCCGCGTCGCCCGCAATGCCGGCATCGTCGCGCTGTTCATCATGGCCGCGATGCTCGGGATTCTGAGCGGCGTCATGTTCGCGTTCGCCGGCGATCTGCCGCAGGTGTCGGCGCTCGACAACTACTCCCCGAGCACGATCACCCGCATCTCCGCCAGCGGCGGCCAGGTGATCGGTGAGTTCGCCACGCAGCGGCGCGTCGTGGTCGGCTACGACGACATCAACCCGCTGCTCCGGCAGGCGATCATCGCCACCGAGGACGCCGAATTCGATCGGCACTTCGGCGTGAACATCTGGCGCATCTTCGTCGCCGCGCTCACCGACATCCTCGAGCGGCGGCGCGCGCAGGGGGCGAGCACGCTCACGCAGCAGCTCGCGCGCAACCTGAAGGAGCAGTTCGGGCTCACCAAGGAGAAGTCGTTCGAGCGCAAGGTGCGCGAGGCGATCCTCGCGATCCAGATCGAGAAGCGCTACACGAAGAAAGAGATCTTCACGATCTACTGCAACCAGATGTACCTCGGCCACGGCGCGTACGGCGTCGAGGCGGCGTCGCGGCTCTACTTCAACAAGTCGAACAAGCAGCTGACGCTCGAGGAAGCGGCGCTCGTCGCGGGCATTTTCCAGACGCCGGAGCGCCAGAGCCCGTTCGTCGACATGAAGCGCGCGACGCAGCGCCGCAACGTCGTCCTGCAGCGGATGGCGGACGAGCACTACCTCACGCAGCAGCAGGCCGACGCGGCGAAGCAGAAGCCGATCGTCACGCGCGGCGCGCCGACGCAGCCGCCGGGCATCGCGCCGTACTTCGTCGAGGAAGTACGCAAGCACCTCGAGAAGCAGTACGGCGCGAAGATGCTCTACGAGAACGGCCTCT
>QHWK01000543.1 GCA_003223775.1 Acidobacteriota bacterium | reverse complement strand
GCGCCGTCCGCCGAGCTCGTACCAGATCTCGCCGTAGTGCGCGCTCGTCTGCTCGAACAACCCGATCGACGTCGCCGAGACGTATCGCACCTCGACGCGCGGCATCACCCGACGGAGCTTCGCGATCGCCTTGTGGTCGAGGTCGACGCGGCGGGGATCCTCCGGCGCCAGATGCGCTTCGATGCGCAGCGGCCCTGTGATGCGCGCGAGCGCCGCCTCGTCCGCCTCGGGCAGCGAGTTCGCACGGCTCTCCGACGCGTCCCAGCTCGGCGTGACGAACGCGCACGCGAAGATCGCGGCGGCCGCGACCGCACCGCACAGCGCACTCTCGCGCAGGCGGCGGCGAGAGGCGACGCCAATCCGAAGCCATACGGCGGAGAGCGCGAGGCATGCGGCGATCAGGATCGCCGCCACGAGCACGACGTCGAGGCGAATCAACCCGTGCTGGAACGCGGCCACCATCGCCGGCGGCGTGTACGCGGCCGCGCGCTCCCAGACGCCGCCCTGCACCGCCGCAATAAAATTCAGGATCCAGGTCCCCACCGTGACGCTCAACGTGAGGATGGCGGCGGTCGACGGGTGCTCGCTGACGGCCGCCGCGACGGCCGCAATCGCGATCGTCAGGCCGGCGTTGAGAAAATGGCCGAGCGCGACCGTCGCCACTTCCGGCGGATAGATGCTGCCGCCGTAGCCTTTCCACAGCGCGATCGCGGCCGCCGTCGGCGCGGAGGCGACGATCCACGCGAGCGCCAGCACGATCGCCTTCGCGCCGATTCGCGCGAACGAGGGCATCGCATGCTGCGCCTCGATCTTCAGCGCGCCGCTCTGGCGATCGCCGGAGACGAGCCGGATCGCGACGAACGGCAGCAGGAAGACCGCCGCCACCTCGCACGCGCTGAAGGTCGGCGCCCAGATTCCGATGAGCGGCGAGAACGCTTCGCCAACGCCGGCCGTCGTGCCGTTCAAGCCGCTCGCCTCGGCGTACGTGAAGACCGCGCTGATGAAGGTGACGCCGACGAGCGGACCCATCGCGAGGAGCAGCACCCACCACGCGCGAGAGGCGATCAGCTCCCGAGTCTCCTTGCGAAGCAGCCAGAGAAAGGACACCGCGCTAGGTGAGCGCAAGGAAGACCTCTTCGAGATCGTCGCCGGCGCTGGTGCCGCGCGCCGCCGCCATCGCCGCCAGCTCGCGAATCGTCCCTTCGCCGCGCGCGCGGCCGCCGCTCAGCAGCACGAACCGATCGCACACGCGTCCGGCGTCTCTGATCTGGTGAATCGAGAGGAACATCGTGCGGCCGGCCGACGCGTACGATCGCAGCGTGCGCGCGACCTCGCGGCTCTGCCGCAGGTCGAGGCCGTCGAACGGCTCGTCGGCAAGGAGCAGCGGCTGCGGCATCAGCAGACCGATCGCGAGCAGCGCGCGCTTCCGCTGCCCTTTCGACAGGTTGCCGATCGCGACGTCGAGAAGCGGCGGCAGCTCGAAGCGCTCGACGACCTCGTCGCGAAGATGCGCGCGCCCGCCGAAGAACCCGAGCGTGAAATCGATCGCCCACCGCACCGGCTGCGCCGGCCACGGCGTGATCGCATCGGGAAGATAGAACAGCGTGCTGGTGCGCTCGCGGACGCTCAGCGGGCGGCCGTCTCGAGTAAGCGACCCCGCGTCGAGCGGCAGCACCCCGCCCATGCACTCGAACAGCGTCGTCTTGCCGGATCCGTTCGGGCCGATGAGGCCGAGCACCTCGCCCTCGCGCACGGAGCACGAGACGTCGGTGAGCGCGGCGATGCGGCCGTATCGCTTCGAGAAGTTCTGAACCTGCAGCAATAGACTACTTGTAGCGTGGCGGCGACGGTTACTACCAAAGCGCGTACAGAGCGTCCAATAAGCGCCCCCCACGACGATCCTGGATCCGATCCAGGATCACATCCAGGATCGCGAGGACTGTAGGGCGACCCTTTCAGGGTCGCCGGTCCGCGGCCGGCGATCGGCATAGCTCACCGCCATCCCGACGGCAACGACGACGACGGCGCCGATCAGGTTGTGCCAGAGGAACTCGATCCACGGCAGCTCGATCGCGACCGTGAGCACCGCCGCCATGCCGGCGATGAGGCCCACGAACGCGCCGAGCGCCGTCGCGCGCGTCGTCAGGATGGCGAGGATGAAGACGCCGAGCAGCGATCCGTACACGAACGATCCGTAGCGGTTCACGACCTCGATCAGCGATCCCTGTCCCGCCGCCTGCATCGCGACGAAGCAGGCGAAGAGGCCCCAGGCAATCGTCGCGATCTTCGACACCAGCACGTAATGCCCGTCCGGCGCGGCCGTCACGAAGTAGCGGCGGTAGAAATCGATGATCGTCGCCGTCGCGAGCGAATTCAGCTCGCCGCCGCTCGCCGACATCGCCGCCACGAAAATCGCCGCGATCATCAGCCCGACGAGCCCCACCGGCATCTCGGTCGTGATGAACGTCGGGAAGACGTAGTTGACGTCGTTGAAGGCGGCGTCGCCGCTCGCCCGCTTCACGAGCGCGGTCGCCTTGTCGCGCAGCGCCCTCGTCCGCGCGTCGCTCGCGAGAAACGCGTCGCGGTCGCCGTGTCCGGCCGCCTCGCGGCGGACGGCAATTTCCGCGTCGAACTGCCGCTGCAGCGAGGCGTAGTCCCCGGCGTACGCGCTCGCCGCGACCTGCGAGTCGTAGACGCGGTTGAACAGCATCGGCGGCGTCACGAACAGGTAGTACACGAACACGAGCACGCCCGTGCCGAGGATCAGCAGCTGCAGCGGAATCTTCACGTAGGCGCTGATCATCAGCCCTCGCCGCGCCTCGTCGATCGATTTGGCCGTGAGGTACCGCTGCACCTGGCTCTGGTCGCAGCCGAAATAGGAGAGCATCAGGAAGAGGCCGCCGATCATCCCGGACCAGAAGGTGTAGCGCTCGCTGAGGTTCATCTCGAAGTCGACGGCGTGCAGACGGCCGGTCGCGCCCGCGAGATGGAGCGCCGCCGTGAGCGTGGTGTGCTGCAGGATGCCGTACAGCAGCACGGCGACCGCCGCCGACATCCCGAACACGACGACGAACATCTGCTTCACGTCGGTCCACGCCACGGCCTGCACGCCGCCAATGGTCGTATAGGCGATCATCGGCACGCAGATCGCGAGCACGGTGACCGGCAGCGTCCACCCGAGCGTCGCCGACATCACCACCGACGGCGCGGCGAGCGTGACGCCGAGCGACGCCGCGCGGCCGATCATGAAGAGGAAGCTCGCAAGCGAGCGCGTCTTGGCGTCGAAGCGCCGCTCGAGATACTCGTACGCGGTGTAGACGCGCGCGCGCGTGAAGAACGGCACGACGGTGACCGACAGGATCAGCATCGCGAGCGGCAGGCCGAAGTAGAACTGCA
>QHWK01000542.1 GCA_003223775.1 Acidobacteriota bacterium | reverse complement strand
GAGAAGCAGATCGAGGACATGCAGACCGAGCAGGTGCGCCTGGGCAAGCGGCTCGGCGCGCTGGCGCCGAGCGTGACGAAGGATTATTTCCGCAACGCGCCGCTGCTCGACTTCATGGCGCCGACGATCAAGGTGCAGCAGATCATCCTGCCCAACGTCGTCGACGACGTGAACTTCATCCGCGTGCCGAAGATGGATCGGTGCCAGACGTGCCACCTGGCGATCGACAAAAAGGGCTACGAGAAGTATCCGCAGCCGTTCACGACGCATCCCGATCTCGACACGTTTCTGGGCGGCAGCTCGGCGCATCCGATCGACAAGGTCGGCTGCACCGTGTGCCACGAAGGGATGGGGCAGTCGGTCAGCTTCCGCGACGCGGCGCACATGCCGAGCGACGAGAAGCAGAAGGAAGATTGGGAGAAGAAATACCACTGGGAGGAGCCGCACCTGTGGGACTACCCGATGCTGCCGGTCAAGATGACGCAGGCGTCGTGCGCGAAGTGCCACAAGCAGCAGGTCTTCATCCCGAAGGCTGACGCGCTGACCGTCGCCAACGCCACCTACGAGCGCGCCGGCTGCTACGCGTGCCACAAGACGAAGGGCTTCGAGAACATGCGGAAGCCCGGGCCGATCCTCACCAAGATCGACTCGAAGCTGTCGAAGGACTGGGTGAAGAACTGGATCCGCAACCCGCGCGCGGTCAAGCCGACCACGTGGATGCCGCGCTTCTTCTACAACTCGAACAACAGCTCGCCCGAGGACGCCGTCCGCACCGAGGCCGAGATCAACGGCATCGTGTCGTACCTGTTCGCGAACGCCGAGACGCACGAGTTCGCCGTGAAGAGCCCGCCGCGCGGCGATGCGAAGAACGGCGAGACGATCGTGAAGGATATCGGCTGCCAGGGCTGCCACGTCGTCGGCGAGGGATCGCGTGAGGCGGCCGGGCCGCGCCGTACCTTCGGCCAGCCGCTCGAGAACATCGGCAACAAGACCAGTTACGAGTGGATCTTCAACTGGGTGCGCGATCCGAAGCACTACAGCCCGGCGACTTTCATGCCGAACCTGCGGCTCACCGACGCGCAGGTGGCCGACGTCGCCACCTATCTCGTCGGCCTCAAGGGGCCGGCGGGCGACGCGCCGAAGGCGAGCTTCGATCAGAAGGCGACCGACGACACGCTGCTCGACTTCCTGAAGGCCGTGCTGCCGTTCGAGGACGCGAAGACGGAGCTCGCCAAGATGAACGCCGACCAGCGGCAGGTCGAGCTGGGGCGCCGCGCGATCAGCCGCTACGGCTGCTTCAGCTGCCACGACATCAAGGGCTTCGAGAAGGCGCAGTCGATCGGCACCGACCTGTCCGAGGAGGGCAGCAAGCTCGTCACGCGCCTCGACTTCGCGTTCATCAGCGACATCCCGCACACCTCGAAGCTCGGGTGGTTCCGCGCCAAGCTCCACGATCCGCGCATCTTCGACAGGGGGCGCGTGCTGCAGCCGCTCGACAAGCTGCGCATGCCGAACTTCGATTTCAGCGACGACGAAATCGAGAGACTCGTCACCGCGATCATGAGCTTCCAGCGCGAAACGCAGCCCGCCGCCGCGATGCCGTCGCGCTCCGCAAAAGCCGACTTCCTCAGCGCCGGCCGTACGCTGGTGCGGCGCCGCAACTGCGTCGGCTGCCACATCATCGAGGGCGACGGCGGCGATTTCGTCAAGCTCGTCGCCGATCCATCGCTCGGGCCGCCGATGCTGACGCCGGAAGGCGCGCGCGTGCAGCACGACTGGCTGTACGACTTCATCCGCGGGCCAATCACGATCCGGCCGTGGCTCGCCGTGCGGATGCCGACCTTCGGCCTCGACGATCAGAGCATCAACGGCGTCATCAGCTACTTCGGCGGCATCTCGAACAAGATGACGCCGTTCGAATCGCATGAGATCGTGCGCACCGCCAGCAGCGACGATGCGGTCGGCAAGCAGCTGTTCGAGCTGCTCAAGTGCCAGCAGTGCCACGTGCTCGGCGCGATCCCGAAGGATCAGCCGACGTCGAACCTCGCGCCCGATCTGCGCATGGCGCCCGAGCGCCTCGAGCCCGACTGGATGCTCGACTGGATGAAGAAGCCGTCGGACATCCTGCCCGGCACGCGCATGCCGGCGTTCTGGCCCGACTACCCGAAATCGTTCTACCCGCAACTGGGCGGCAACGCCGAGGCGCAGATTCGCGCGATCCGCGATCACATGCTGACGTTCCGCGGCGGCCGACGCCGTCGTCCACGTTGCGCGAGCTGACGCCGGGCGCCATGTCGAGGACGTCGCTGAAGAGGCGCCGCGAGGTGACCGGCGCGGCGCGCAGCAGCTCGCCCTGGATGTTGAGCGTGCTGGTCGGCTTCGAGGTCTCGATCATCGGCGACTCGCCGGTGACGGTGACGCTCTCCTGCACGGTGCTCAACGTCATCTCGATGTCGACGCTGAACGTGCTGCCGGCGCGCATCAGAATCCCCTCGCGCTTGTAGGCGGCGAAGCCGGCGAGATCCGCCGTGAGCGTGTACTGGCCCGGCGGCAGGTTGTTGAGCCGGTAGTAGCCCGCGGTGTCGCTGACCGCGGATACCGGCGCGAGCAGGTCGGGGCTCTTCACCGTGACGGTGACGCCGGGCAGCACGCCGCCCTGCTGATCGCGGACGTAGCCGCGGAGACTGCCGTCACCGGTCTGAGCCGACGCGGGGATTGCAGAGAGGGCGAGGAGCGCAGCGAGAATCGCTTGCAGAAGACGCGGCATTCGAGTCCTCCCGAGAAGAATTGCGGCGCCACACACGAACGCGTGGTGGGCGCACGCTACACTCCTGGCAGAAGCGAGTCAATAGACACGAATGTCGCCCTCAGTGGACGGCGCGACAAAAATGTCGCGGCCATAGCTCGCGAACGAAGACGTGCGAGCGCGCCGAGCAATTGCCTGAAGAGAACGATGTTCGAAGTGCGCTCGAGACCGCGCGCGCCGCGGGTCACCGCATCGGCCTCGAGCTACGGAATAGGCGGTTTGCAATTCGACGTAGCGCTATGAAAAGCGCTGTAGTCGGTGTCGCGGTGTTGATCGTGTGGGGCGTGGTCGAGTGGACTACTTGTCTATGTGTAGA
>QHWK01000541.1 GCA_003223775.1 Acidobacteriota bacterium | reverse complement strand
GCGCGGCGTCGATTCACCACTGACCTTCCCCGGCATTCGAGCCATCGTCCAAGAGATTTTCACCGCGCTGCTGATTGCTCAACAACCGGACTATGTCAAACGCATCCAAGAACTACAGCAAATCAACCTGCGGATCTAACAAAGTCGTATTAGTATTCTGAGAGTCAAGCCTAGAGATCGGATCCAGGACACACTATGAAGGTTCTCGTTACCGGGAGCGCTGGCCACCTCGGCGAGGCGTTGATGCGGACACTGCCTCGCGCGGCTCATGAGCCGATCGGCGTCGACATTAAGCCGTCGCCTTTCACGCACCACATCGGATCGATCGTGGATCGCGGCTTCGTGAGCCGTTGCATCCGCGGTGTCAACGCAGTGCTTCACACGGCAACGTTGCACAAGCCGCACGTGGCGACGCACTCCAGACAGAACTTCGTCGATACCAACGTCACGGGGACCCTGAACCTTCTCGAAGAGGCCCGCGCCGCCGGCGCACAGTCTTTCATCTTCACGAGCACGACCAGCGCCTTCGGCCGCGCGCTCGTGCCCGCGGCTGGCGAGCCGGCTGCCTGGATCACCGAGGACGTCGCGCCGGTGCCGAAGAACATTTATGGCGTTAGCAAGATCGCGGCTGAGAATCTGTGCGAGCTCTTCCACCATAGCTTCGGCTTCCCCTGTCTGATCCTCAGGACGTCTCGTTTCTTCCCGGAACCTGACGATCGCGTGGCAATCCGCCAGGAATATGCGGCTCTCAACGCCAAGGCCAATGAGTTCTTGTACCGCAGGGCAGACATTGAAGACATCGTTGGAGCACACATGCTCGCGCTAGACCGAGCGCCCACGATCGGCTTCGGCCGCTACATCATCAGCGCAACGACGCCGTTCACGCTCGAGGATCTGCACGAGTTGAGGACGAGCGCGCCGGCGGTCGCTGGCCGCCGCGTGCCGCAGTACGAGAAGGTGTATGCCGAGCGCGAGTGGTCGATGTTTCCTGCGATCGATCGCGTCTACGTCAATCACCGCGCGAGACGCGAGCTGGGTTGGAGTCCACGCTACGATTTTGCGCGGGTCATTGAGCAGCTTGCATCCGGCGAGAAGATCGGCAGTCCGTTAGCGCAGGCGGTAGGCTCGAAGGGGTATCACGACTCCGTGTTTGACAACGGCCCATACCCGGTGATTCATGATGAGTGAGATACCCCCCAATGTGGCTCCGCGGTATCTCGGAGCACGCAAAACAATTTATCTCCCATCGCGCCCTCAAACAGGGCTGATACCGGCCGCCGCCCTTTCGATTCGACCGCAAGAAACGGATGGTTCAGACGACCAGCAACGCCTCATCCTGTAGAAGCAGATCTGTCAAGAATCATGAACATCGAACCATTTCAAATCGCAACTCCCGAAGCCGATCTCATCGACCTCAAAGACCGGCTTGCGCGCACTCGATGGCCGCAAGACTTCTGTAGCGCTGGCTGGCGCCAAGGGACCAATCGTTCGTATTTGCGCGAGTTGGTCACGTATTGGGAGCAACAGTTCGACTGGCTGCGTCAAGAAGCGGTACTGAATGCGTTCAGCCATTTCCGTGCCGACGTCGGAGGGCTGACGCTTCATTTCGTTCACAAGAAAGGCACGGGGCCGCGTACGATTCCCTTAGTCCTCGTCCATGGCTGGCCGAGTTCGTTCACTGAAATGCTGAAAGTGATACCGCTCTTGTCAGATCCGGGCTCGCACGGAGGCGACCCAGCGGACAGTTTTGACGTCATCGTGCCATCGCTCCCCGGCTACGGGTACTCGGACGTTCCACGTGACCCTGGGATGAGCATCTGGCGCGCCGCTGACCTCATTCAGCAGTTGATGCACGACGTGCTAGTACGACTTTGTTAGATTCCGTGATTTATTCCGGAATGTTTTCATGCATTTGCAGTGAAGACCTTGTACCGATCGGTTGAAACCGGTACGCTGGCGCGCGGTGATCGATCGGACGGCTATGGCGCACATTCAGCGCCTGATTCGCTGGCTCGAACCGTTTCAACGCTGCTTCGGCCATCGCGCGCAGCGGCTCGCGCTGCGGACGTACGTGCATGGCCTGTTCAGCGACAGCGATCGGAAGTCGATGCAGGCGATGTTGGCCCGCGTCACAGACCCGATCACCTACCAAGGCTTTCAGCACTTCATTACGCACGCGGTCTGGGACGCCGACCGCGTCTGGCGGCGGCTGCTCGAGGTGCTGCCCGAACGCCGCGGTGTGTTGATCATCGACGGCACGAGTTTTCCGAAACAGGGCACCCATTCGGTCGGTGTAGCGCGTCAGTACTGCGGCGCGCTGGGCAAGATCGCGAATTGCCAAGTCGCGGTGACGGCCGCGCTCTGGACCGGCGTGCGCGCCTGGGTGACGGGCGCGCTGTTGTATCTTCCGAAACCGTGGCTCGGCGACGCCGATCGGCGCGCGGTGACGCACATTCCGGCCGGCGCCTCCTTCCAAGAGAAGTGGCGTCAGGCGCTGACGCTGATCCGACGCGCGCGCGCGGCGGGCCTGCAGATCACCGCGGTACTCGCGGACGCCGAGTTTGGCGACGTGACGGCCTTCAGGCGAGCGCTGCACCGCTGGCGCCTGCCGTATGCCGTCGGGATCTCGCGTCATCTCACGGTGTTTCGGGGCACGCCGGCCGTCCATGTCCCGCCGAGCGGGCGCATGGGTCGGCCGCGATCGCAGCTGGTGCTCGTGCATGACACGCGTCCGATCGCGGTACGCGCCTTGGCGTTGGCCTTGCCGACGCAGGCATGGCGACGGGTGACGTGGCGCAACGGGACGAATCGCGCGTGGGCGGCCCGGTTCGCCGCCGTGCGCGTCACCCCGGCCAACGACTGGCGCGATCGACGGCTGGCTCCCGAGGTCTGGCTCTTGTGCGAACAGGATCTCGGCGCCACGCCGCGCACGAAATACTTCTTCGTGACCCTGCCCGCCAGCGCCTCGGTGAAGCAGTTGGTCCAACTCGCCCATCAGCGCTGGGCGATCGAGCAGCAATATCAAGAGCTCAAGACCGAACTCGGCTTCGACCATTTCGAAGGGCGTTCGTATCCAGGGTGGCAGCATCACGTCGTGCTCACGGCCGTCGCGTACGCGTTCCTCCAGCGAGAGCGGATGCGGCGCGGCGTCGATTCACCACTGACCTTCCCCGGCATTCGAGCCATCGTCCAAGAGATTTTCACCGCGCTGCTGATTGCTCAACAACCGGACTATGTCAAACGCATCCAAGAACTACAGCAAATCAACCTGCGGATCTAACAAAGTCGTACTAGTGGACTGTATCCGCTGAAGTACTACTAATCCGATGCGCCGGATTGCGGTAGCTCCAGCGGATCGGTTTCGCCGCTCGGTTGTAGCGGTGAATGTAGGTGCGAATGCGACGTGCCAGGTCGGCGACGGACG
>QHWK01000540.1 GCA_003223775.1 Acidobacteriota bacterium | reverse complement strand
AGCGACTCTGCCCGCCCGGCATGCGCGTCGACTCGCCTTCCGCGATCGCCCACTCGCGCCACGGATGCTCCGCGAGCGCGCGCTCGCGCAGCGGCGCGAGCTCGGCGACGAGCTCACGCCGCTTCGTCATCGTGAACGACGAGGTGACGCCGACGTGATGCAGGTGGCCGCGATCGTCGTACAGCCCGAGCAGCAGCGAGCCGACGCGCTCCCCCTTGCCGTCCTTGTGCCACCGGAAGCCGGCGACGACGCAGTCGGCTGTGCGCGCGTGCTTCACTTTGATCATCGCGCGCTTCCCCGGCTCGTAGACGAGATCGCGCGGCTTCACGATCACGCCGTCGAGGCCGGCGCCCTCGAAGCGCGAGAGCCACTCGGCGGCCACGGCCGGATCGCGCGTCGCCGGCGTGAGATGGATCGGCGGCTTCGCGGCGTCGAGCGCGAGCTCGAGGCGCCGCCGGCGCTCGTCCTGCGGCGCCTGCCGCAGATCCTCGCCGTCGAGCGCGAGCGCGTCGAAGGCGACGAACGACGAGGGCGTCTCCTTCGCGAGCTTCGCCACGCGCGACGCCGCCGGATGAAGCCGCAGCTGCAGCGCGTCGAAGTCGAGGCCGTGCGGCGTGGCGATGACGATCTCGCCGTCGATCACTGAAGCGTCCGGCAGCCCCAGCAGGAGCGCGTCGTGCAGCTCGGGGAAGTACCGATCGAGCGGACGCAGGTCGCGGCTCTGGATGTAAACGTCCGATTCGCCGCGAAACACGATCGCGCGAAAGCCGTCCCACTTCGGCTCGTAGAGGAACGCGCCGGCTGGCAGATTGTCGGCGAGCTTCGCGAGCATCGGCTCGATCGGCGGCTCGATCGGAAAGCTCACGGCTGCGGCGGCAGGTGCTCGAGGAAGTAGCGCGCGATCAGCCGATAGACATGCGGCGTTGTCCCGCGTCCTTCGGCGATGGCGTGCGTGCGGTTCGGATAGACCATGAGATCGAAGGGCTTGCGGAGCTCGACGAGGCGATTCACGAGCCGCTCGGTTCCCTGGTAGTGCACGTTGTCGTCGCCCGACCCGTGCACGACGAGCAGCCGGCCCGCGAGCCCTTCGGCGAAGTTGATCGGCGAGCCGCGGCGATAGCCGTCCACGTTGTCCTGCGGCAGCCCCATGTAGCGCTCCTGATAGATCGTGTCGTAGAGCCGCTGATCCGGAACCGGCGCCACCGCGACGCCGACGCGGAACGTCTCCGGATAGCGGAACATCATGTTCAGCGTGTTCGACCCGCCGCCGCTCCAGCCCCACACGCCGACGCGATCGCCGTCGATGAACGCGTACCGCGCGGCGAGCGCGCGCGAGGCGGCGGCCTGCTCCTTCGACGAGAGCTCGCCGACCGCGCCGTACACGACTTTCCGCCAGGCCGCGCCCTTCGGCGCCGGCGTGCCCCGGTTGTCCACGCTGACGACGACGTAGCCGGCGTCGGCGAGCGCGCGAAGGAAGAGATTGGTGCTGCTCCAGCGATCGACGACCGTCTGCCCGGCCGGCTCGCCGTAGACGTAGACGATCACCGGGTACTTGCGCGCGGCGTCGAACGTCTTCGGCTTCAGCATCCAGCCGTCGAGCGACACGCCGCCCCCGATGTCGATCGTGAAGAACTCCACCGGCGGCGTGACGAGCGCGCGCGTCTTCGCGGCAAGCGCCGACGCGTCGGTGAGCGATCGCAGCGTCGTGTGCGACGGCAGCGCGACGACGTCCATCGCCGGCGGCTCGTCGAATCGGGATCTCGGCGGCGTCACGCGCTCCGGCGCGGCGCTTCCATCGAGCTTCGCGCGATATAGATAGCGTTCGCTCGCGCGCTCCGGCGACGCGATGACGTAGAGCGAGCCTCCCGCTTCGTCGATGCCGGCGATCTCGACGACGTCGGCGTCGAAGCGCGTGACGAGCGCCGGCTCGCCGCCGTCGCGGCGCTGGCGGTACACATGGCGCCAGCCGTCGCGCTCGCTCAGCCACAGAAACGCGCGGCCGTTGTCGATGAAGCGCACGTCGTCCTGCACGTCCACCCACGCATTCGACTCGTCGCGGAACACGCGGCGCACGTCGCCGGTCCGCGCGTCGGCGAGCAGCAGGTCGTCGCGATTCTGCAGCCGGTTCAGCTGCTGAATCGCAAGCGTGCCCTCGTCGATCCACTCCATGCGCGCGAGATAGCCGTCGCGCGGATCGCCCGCCGTCTTCATCCAGCGCGCGTGCTCGTGCCCCGCCGCGTCCGCCACGCCGATCCGCACCGCGGAGTTCGTCGTCCCCGCCTTCGGATAGGGAATCTTCGTCACGATCGGATAGAGCGCGTCGGTGTCGTTGACGAGCGAGAAGAGGCCGACGCCCGTCGTGTCGAACTGCCAGAACGCGATGCGCGAGCCGTCGGGGCTCCAGCGGAAGCCGTCGCGCACGTCGAGCTCCTCTTCGTACACCCAGTCCGACGTGCCGTTGATCGTTGTCTCCGATCCGTCGCTCGTCAGCGCGGCGACGCGGCCGTCGTCGAGCCGCTCGACGTAGAGGTTGTTCGCGCGCACGTAGGCGACGCGCGAGCCGTCGGGCGAGAACTTCGCGAACATGAGCGACGATTCCGGCGCGGCAGCGCCCAGCCGCCGGAGCGTCCCGCCGGCGACGTCGAGCACCCAGTAGTCGCCGCGCGTGTTCCGCCGCCACACTTTTTTCGTGTTCGTGAACACGAGGAGACCGCGGCCGTCTCGCGACCACGCGTAATCGTCGACGTCGAGCGGCGTCGCGCCGCCGGGCGGCACGAGGCGCGACCGCGGCACGAGAATGGTGCGCTCGCCGGTCGAGGCGTCGTACCGGACGATGTCTGCGCCGGCGGCTCCGTCGCGCTCGACCACCGTGTATGCGGCGCCGTCCGCCATCCAGCGTGCGGGCCCGAAGCGCGGCGCGTCGTACTCGCGCGCGTCGAAAATGCGTCCGATCTGCTCGTCGAGGAGCCGCGCGCGGTCGTTCTGCTGCGCGTGGAGCGCGACGGCGGCGAGCGACAGCACGGCGACAGCGATCCCGCGGCGTGTCATGGTGTGCGCAAGCTTATACTGAGTGGCGACCCTGAAAGGGTCGCCCTACATGAACGGAGTGGCGACCCTGAAAGGGTCGCCCTACATGAGCGGAGTGGTGACCCTGAAAGGGTCGCCCTACACTGAGCTGAGTGGCGACTCTGAGAGGGTCGCCTTACACCTGTCCGCGGAGTTGCTTCTGGACGTCCATCTCATCGACGGCACGTACGAACTGTTCCGGCACTTCTACGCCGTGCCGCGCGCGCGCGACGAGCGCGGGCGCGAGGTCGGCGCCGTGCGCGGCGTGCTGACGTCCGTCCTCGCGATGATCAACGGCGGCGCCACGCATATCGGCGTCGCGACCGACCACGTGATCGAATCGTTCCGCAACCGCCTGTGGGCGGGATACAAGACCGGCGACGGCGTCGATCCCGATCTGCTGTCGCAGTTCCCGCTGCTCGAGGAGGCGCTGACGGCGCTCGGCGTCGCCGTGTGGCCGATGATCGAGTACGAAGCCGACGATGCGCTCGCGGCGGCCGGCGCGGCGGCGGCACGCGACGCGCGCGTGGGCCGCGTCTTCATCTGCACGCCCGACAAGGATCTCGCGCAGTCGGTCCGCGGGACCTACCTCGCGCTCGTCGGCGACGCGTCCGACGGCTATCCCGGCCTCCCCGGCTGGGGCCCGAAATCGACAGCGGCCGTGCTGGCGAAGTTCGGCCATCTCGAGCAGATTCCGGCTGAGGCGGAGGCGTGGGGCGTCAACGCGTCGAACGCGGCCGCGCTGGCGCGCACGCTCCAGCGCGAGCGCGACAGAGCGCTGCTCTTCCGCGATCTCGCGACGCTTCGGACCGACATCCCGCTCTTCGCGTCGATTGACGAGCTGCGCTGGCACGGCCCGACCGACGCATTCGCGCCGCTCGCCGCCCGCCTCGACGCCGCCTCGGCCGCCAGCGCACCGGATAATGTTGCTGGTGCTAATTCGGCACCTGGTTTGCTACCTTCCAGTTAGACGTGAAGATTCGCATCAGGAAAACGCCGGTCGAGACGGAGCTCGACGGGGTGCGGCTCGATCAATTACGGCCCGGGGCAGTGCGGGACGTGTCCTCGGGGCTCGCGACGTGGCTCGTGGCCGAGCGGTACGCCGACGTCGAGATGCGTCAGGATGTCAGAAACGACGCGGAAGATTTTTCCGAAGTGAAAGATATCCGTACTGGCTTCAGGGATCCGTCGACGCCGCGCCGCCGCCAGGGCGATTACTGACCCACCGTTCGTACTCTCCCGTAGTGTCGATATCGGTGAACGCGCCCTCGTCCGCGATTGGGAGATCGCCCGCGGGCGACGCGTGCGCGCGCACCACGCTCTTCGCGCCTGCCGCCGGGTCGGCGCGCCGCAGAACGTCGAACAGCGACCGATCGAGGAGCAGCGGGTGCCCGTGGCGTGACGCGGAGGTCGGCCTCACGACGGGCGCCTTCGTCGCGCGATAGCAATCGAGCACCGCGCGAACGGTGGCCGCGGACACGGGCGGGACGTCGACGAGCGTGACGAGCACCGCCGCGACGCCCGGTCGATCGACCGCATTCAGCCCCGTGACGAGCGACGACAGCTGGCCGCGATCGTACGCCGCGTTCATCACGAAGCGCGCCGGCAGATCGCTCTCGGCGAACGAGGCGACGATCGCTTCCGCATCGTGTCCGACGACGACGATCACGTCCTGGACGCCGGCGGCGCGGAACGTGCGGACGATGCGCGTAAGGAATGTGTCGCCGTCGCCGAGCGGCAGCGCCGCTTTCGGACGTCCCATGCGCGACGAACGGCCGGCGGCGAGCACGATCGCGGGAATCACCTGCCGATCGTACTGGAAGCCGGAGCCACCAATCCACGGGCGCCGCGGGCGCGGCGCCGTTCTGCGCTAGAATCGGCGTGCATGGCCGACGTGGATCTTCACATCCGCTGCATGCGCTGCGGCGCCGAGATGGAGCTGCGCGATCCCGGTCCCGGGATGCCGTGGACGCCGGATCAATTCTGGGTGTGCAATCGCTGCGGCCGTCATTTCTGGACGACGTATCCGCCGCCGAACCGCGACAAACCAAAAACGACCACAGAGTCCGCGTCGTGACAACCCGCGACAACCCGCGCCACCTGTTTCTCGAAGACGACGACGACCTCGAGGATGAGGACGACGATCTCGACGACGAGGAAGAGGACGAAGACGACGAAGACGACGAGGACGAAGAGACCGAAACGTGGCAGGTCTGGCGGGAGGCGTCGTTCCGCTAAAGTACACGTGTTTCTTGACTTCTGGCACTGAACTGCCTAGACTGGCCCGAATTTCCAGCTCATCCGAGCTGGTTGAGACTCGGCCGGCCCCGCGTCCCGACGGCGTGTAATTTCGCAGGCGCCCGCAACCGGCTGAGTTCCCTCGGGATATTCCTTGGGGGTTCGGAACGGGAGGGGCTTGGGGTATGCCAACCGGGACAATCGCACGATTACTGATTGACAAGGGCTTCGGCTTCATCCGCGACGAAGGCGGAATCGAGCATTTTTTCCACCGCAGCTCGGTTCGCGGCGCGGTGTTCGAGTTGTTGCGAGAAGGCCAGCGCGTCGAGTTCACGCCCGAAGACTCGCAGAAGGGGCCGCGCGCGGGCGACGTTCGGCTGATCGAAGGCTAATAGAGCACTGCGGATTGCGGATTGCGGGCTGCGGATTGATTGTGGATGCGGACTGCGTAGTGCGGATTGATTGCGGAGTTCCGATTGATTGCGGATTCCGCGCCGCATGATGCGACATCCACAATCCGCGTTCCCGGAATAAGTCCGCAATCCGCGATCCGCATTCCTCAATAATTCCGCAACCCGCAATCCGCATTCCGCAATCACTCCGACGCGACCATCCGGGATACAATTTTTCTCGGAAGTGAACGGGGCCCGGTGGCCCTCCCGGTCTTCAAAATCGGTCGCTCCCCGTTTGCGCGGGGAGGCTGGGTTCGACTCCCAGGCGCTTCCGCCAACCTTCGCTCGCCTTCTTCACCGCCGGATCGTCGCGCCGCTGGTGAAGCCCTTCAGCCACGGCGCGCGCTGCAGAATCGCGTCGTTGTAGGCGACGCTGTCGCGTTCGGTCCGTCCGTCCCAGAATTTCTGATAGATGTCGGTCTCGAACAGCACCGCGTCGACGTCCTGCCACACGTCGCGCGCCTGCTCGATCGCGCGGGCGGCGGCGGCCGGATCGGCGCCGAGCACGCGCATGTCGGTCTCGACGAGCACGCCGCGCAGCGCATACGCGGCCTTGGCGTGCTGGAACCACGCGCGCCCTTCCGGAAACGGCGACGGCGAGCACGCGTCCGGCTTCGGCGTCGGCTGGCCGGCGGGATTCTCCCAGTAGAGCAGCGCGTCGGGAAACGCCGCGCGCACCGCCTTCAGATGGCAGTCGGCGGTCGGAAACTCCCATTTCGGCACGACCACGCGGCAGAGCGATCGATCGAAATCGGCGGGCAGCTGCACCGCCTCTGAGTCGTCGTCCATCACGAAGCAGACCGGGATGATCGGCGGCACGTGATCGTACAGCTCGCGCAGCAGCCCGTTGAGGAACGCGCCGTCGCACGGGCGCGGCGGATAGAGCGCGTGATACGTACGCTCACCCGGCTTGCACGCGAGGTGCACCGCCATGTGCGTGTAGCCGCGCGGACGGCCATCGGCCCCGGCGCCGGTCGTGTACGCATCGAGGATCTGCCGCCGCTGCGGGGACGTGTAGACGCCGATCGCGGCCGTGAAGATCGCGCCGGCGACGAGGCCGCGCGGCGTCGCGCCGTTGTCGCCGGCGCAGCGAATGTGCGTCGTCGGATCTTCGGGGCATTTGGGCGCGAGCGACGCGACGCGCACGCCGCTCACGTCGCCGGCGATGCGCGCGAGCGTCTCGACGGGAATCGACCGCGGATCGAGCGCGGCGACGAGGACGGCAGCG
>QHWK01000539.1 GCA_003223775.1 Acidobacteriota bacterium | reverse complement strand
TGCCTTTCGGCCGGTTCGCGCCGGACTTGATGATCAGGTTCACCGCGCCGCCGGGGTTGCGTCCGGTCTCGGCGGCGGCCTGCGTCTGGACGGAATACTCCTCCACTGAATCGAGCGGGAGCAGGACGCCGGGGATGCTGTTGATGCCGCCCTGGTTGACCGCCTTGATGTTGAACCACTGATCGTTGTTGTCGGTGCCCTCGATCTGCCAGTTGAACTGGTTCGATCGGGATCCGTTCATCGACGCGCTGCCGCCACCTTCGTAGCCCGAGTAGCCGGGCGTCAGCGCGAGCATCTGGCTGAAGTCGCGGCCGTTCAACGGAAGGTCCTGGACCGTCTGCGTCGACAGCACGCTCGTCAGCGTCGTCGACGTCGTCTCGACGGCGACGGCGGCGGCGGAAACCTGAACGTTCGCCTCGAGCTGCGCGACGTTCAGCTTGACCGGCACCGTGTAGATCGCGCCCGCCGACACGCGCACGCCCCGGATCGTGACCGTCTCGAAGCCGCTCTCCGAGACGACGATCGTGTAGTCGCCGAGCGGCAGGTCGGCGAAGGTGAACGCGCCCGCGCTCGACGTCGTCGTCGAATACGACAGGCCGGTCGCGTCGTTGGTCGCTTTGACGTCGGCGCCGGGCAGCACCGCGCCGGTCTGGTCGGTCACATTGCCGTTGATGCCGCCGCGGAAGGTCTGTGCGGCGGCGGCGTTCGTCATCGCGAGGATGAAGAGAGCGGTCGCAAAAACGCGCATCATGTCCCTCTTCTTTCACGGGCGACGCGATACGCTCCACGCCACGGACGCGGCGAACATCGCCCCAGGCAGATCGTCGGAGGAAGCGGATTGTAGCACCCGCCGGCGCGCGCGCTCCGTGCGATCCTGCGCTTGTCGCTCAGGATCGGTGGGCATAGACTCTCGCCAGGAGGTCGCTATGGCAGACGTTCAGAAATGCGCGCATCCGTCGTGCAATTGCACCGTGACGAAGGATGGGGAGTACGGCAAGTACTGCAGCGAGCACTGCAAGGAGAAAGGCCAGCAGACCGAGCTGCGGTGCGAATGCCGGCACCCGGCGTGTCGGTAAGGCAGGCGGATTCCACTTGACTTCAAGCCGACTTGAAGACCGACGATCGATCGCGACGATCGGAGGATCACGATGGAACGCGAGACGCAAGCCATGGATAAAGTTCGGGACGCCGTCGCCGCGTGGGACGGCGTGACGGTGCACGATCACCGCTTCGGCGGGATCGAGTTCCGCGTCGGCCGCCGCGAGCTCGGGCACTTGCATCGAACGATTGCGGACCTGCCCTCGTGATCGACCTCTTCCGCCAGAACTACGACCGCACCGCGGGCGTCGCCCGCACATCGTAATCGCAGGCCGCCTCCTCAGCCGTAAAGCGCGACCATCAGCTCATGCGCGCGGCCGGGCGCTCGGCTTGCAAGCTTTACGAGTGCAGGAGGAAACAGCCATATGAAGAAGGCCGTTATCGCGTGTGTGCTATCGATGGTCGCGGCCTCGGCATTCGCAACGTTGTCCAGGGATGAGGTGAAGCGGCTCAACGAAGCCGGGCCGATCCTGAACGATCTGCGAAACTCGACAGAGAAGGCGATTCCGGAAGAGCTGTGGAGCAAGGCGCAGTGCGTCATCGTCATCCCGTCGATGAAAAAGGCCGCCTTTGTCGTCGGCGGCGAGTACGGGGCCGGCGTGATGAGCTGCCGCACCAACGACTGGAGCGCTCCAGTGTTCATGCAGCTCGCGAAGGGCAGCTGGGGTCTGCAGATCGGCGCAGAGGAAGTCGATCTCGTGCTGCTCGTGATGAACCGCCGCGGCGTCGACAAGCTGCTCGAGGACAAGGTGTCGCTCGGCGCTGACGCGTCGGTGGCGGCCGGCCCGCTCGGACGCTCGGCCAGCGCGGCAACCGACGCGCAGCTGAGCGCTGAGATGCTGTCGTACTCGCGGTCCCACGGCGTCTTCGCGGGCATCGACCTCTCCGGCGGCGTGCTGCGGCCGGACAAGGAAGCGCTCGTGCGCGCGTACGGCAACGACGTGACGGCGCGCGACGTCGTCACCGGCAGCAAGCCCGTCGCCGCGCTCGAAGCGGCGAATCCGTTCATGCGGGCGCTCCGGCAGGACGTCCGCGCGACCACCGGTCGCAAGTAAGCGGCTCGTGGCACACCAGTCGACCGGCGCCGCAGGTGCGCCGGTCGCTTCTCTTCCCTGACGGATCGAACGATGGGACGCGCAGGCGTATCAGCGGCGATCGATCGCATGGAGCTGGGCGTCTACACGATCCCGACCGACGCGCCCGAATCCGACGGCACGCTCGAATGGCACGAGACCACGCTCGTCGTCGCGCACGTGAAGGCGGGCGAGACGAGCGGTCTCGGTTACACGTACGCCTCCCCCGCCGCGGCGCAGGTGGCGGCGTCGACGCTCGGCGACGTCGTGATCGGCCGCGACGCGATGGACGTCGAGTGCTGCTACGTGGCGATGCGGCAGGCGGTTCGCAACCTCGGACGCGACGGCGTCGCCGCGTGCGCGGTTTCCGCCGTCGACATCGCGCTGTGGGATCTGAAGGCGCGCCTGCTCGATGTCCCGCTCGTCTCGCTGCTCGGCGCCGCGCGCGACGGCATCGCGCTGTACGGGAGCGGCGGCTTCACGTCGTATTCGATCGATCAGCTGACGGCACAGCTCGGCGGCTGGGCGAACGACGGCCTCGGCGCCGTGAAGATGAAGATCGGCCGCGATCCGGCGGCGGACGCTGAACGGGTCCGCGCCGCGCGGCGGGCGATCGGCGGCGCGACGCAGCTGTTCGTCGACGCGAACGGCGCGTATTCGGCGAAGCTGGCGCTCGCCCACGCCGAGCGCTTCGCGGACCACGGCGTCGTCTGGTTCGAGGAGCCGGTGTCGTCCGACGATCTCGAGGGGCTGCGGCTGGTGCGCGACCGCGCGCCGGCGGGCATGGATATCGCCGCCGGCGAATACGGCTACAACGTGCAGTACTTCCGGCGGCTCGCGGAGGCCGGGGCCGTCGACGTGCTGCAGGCCGACGCGACGCGGTGCGGCGGCGTGAGCGGATTTCTCCGCGCCGCGGCCGTCGCCGACGCCTTCGGCCTCCCGCTCTCGGCGCACACGGCGCCGAGCGTCCACGCGGCGCTCTGCTGCGCGGCGTCGCGCGCGCGCAACCTGGAGTACTTCCACGATCACGTCCGGATCGAACGCATGTTGTTCGACGGCGTGCTCCGTCCGATCGACGGCGAGCTGAGGCCCGACCGGTCGCGGCCCGGCCTCGGGCTCACCTTCAGGCGCGCCGACGCGGAGCGCTTCGCGTCATGAGCGTCGAGCCCGCGGCGTTCGTCGATCTTCATCGCACGCGCGCCGATGCCCGTCGCGCGACGCCGCCGCGCGGCGCCCCGGATCGCGTGGACGCCGTCTCGCTCGCCGCCGCGCTCCGGGGCGCGGTTCGCGGCGAAGTCCGCTTCGACGCGGGCAGCCGCGCGCTGTATGCGACCGACGGATCGAACTATCGCCAGCCGCCGATCGGCGTCGTGATCCCGCGCGACAGCGAGGACGTCGAGCGCGCGGTCGCGATCTGCCGCGCGCACGAGGCGCCGATCTTCGGGCGCGGCGGCGGCACGAGCCTCGCCGGCCAATGCTGCAACGTGGCGGTCGTGTTCGATTTCTCGAAATACATGAACCGCGTGATCACGGTCGATCCCGAGCGGCGCCTCGCGCGCGTGCAGCCGGGCGTCGTGCTCGACGCGCTGCGCCGGGAGGCCGAGCGGTACGGCGCACTTCCGACAACGTCGAGTCGCTCGAGATCCTCACCTACGACGGCCTCCGCATGGAGATCGGCGCGACGACCGACGACGCGCTCGACGCGACCGTGCGCGAGGGCGGGCGGCGTGGAGAGATCTACCGGGATCTGAGACGCCTTCGCGACGAGCACGCCGATCGGATCCGCCGCGGCATCCCGAATATTCCGCGCCGTATCTCCGGATTCAACCTGCCCGCGCTCCTTCCCGAGAACGGCTTCAACGTCGCGCAGGCGATCGTCGGCAGCGAGAGCACCTGCGTGCTCGTCCTCGAAGCCACCGTCCGGCTGATTCCGAACCCGAAGGCACGCGTGCTCGTCGTGCTCGGCTATCCGAGCGTGTACGAAGCCGCCGATCACGTGCCGCGGATCATGGAGCACCGGCCGATCGGCTGCGAGGGCATGGACGACAAGCTGGTGAAGGACCTCGAGTCGATTGGCCTCGAGGCCGACGTGCTGCGCATTCTGCCGAAGGGCGAAGGCTTCCTCCTCGTCGAGTTCGGCGGCGCGTCGCGGGAGGACGCCGACGCGCGCGCGCGCCGCATGCTCGCCGACCTCGAGTCGCAGCCCGACGCGCCGGCGCACAAGCTGTTCGACGACCCGGCCGAGGAAAAGAAAGTCTGGAAGGTGCGCGAGGCCGGACTCGGCGCGACGGCGCACGTCGATCGCGATCGCCCGACGTGGGAAGGATGGGAGGACAGCGCCGTCCCGCCGGAGCGGCTTGGCGCGTATCTGCGCCGCTTCCGCGCGCTCCTCGACCAGCACCATCTCCACGGCGATCTCTACGGCCACTTCGGCCAGGGCTGCGTCCACACGCGCATCGATTTCGATCTCCAGACCGCGGAGGGCATCCGGAAATACCGGGCGTTCGTCGAAGCGGCGGCGGATCTCGTCGTGAGCCTCGGCGGATCGCTCTCGGGCGAGCACGGCGACGGCCAGTCGCGCGGCGAGCTGCTGCCGAAGATGTTCGGCCCCGAGCTGATGTCGGCGTTGCGCGCCTTCAAGACGATCTGGGATCCCGCGTGGCGGATGAACCCGGGGAAGGTCATCGACCCGTACCGCCTCGACGAGAACCTCCGCCTCGGCGCGGACTACAACCCGCCGGCGCTCCACACGCATTTCCACTACCGCAACGAGAGCGGCGGCTTCGCGAAGGCGACGCTGCGCTGCGTCGGCGTCGGCGAGTGCCGGCGGCTCGAGGGCGAGACGATGTGCCCGAGCTTCCGCGTGACGCGCGAGGAGATGCACTCGACGCGCGGGCGCGCGCGTCTGCTCTTCGAGATGCTCGAAGGCGATCCGCTCCGCGGCGGATGGCAGGACGAGCACGTGAAGGAGGCGCTCGATCTCTGCCTCGCCTGCAAGGGCTGCAAGAGCGACTGCCCCGTCAACGTCGACATGGCGACCTACAAGGCGGAGTTCCTGTCGCACTATTACGAACGGCGCCGGCGTCCCGTCAGCGCGTACGCGTTCGGCTGGATTCACCAGTGGGCGCGGCTGGCGTCGAAGGCGCCGCGGCTCGTCAACTTCGCCACGCAGACGCCGGGCCTGCGGGAGATCGCGAAGCGCGCGTCCGGGATGGCGATGGAGCGCGACATCCCGGCGTTCGCGCCGTTCACGTTCCGCCGGTGGTTCGCCGATCGGCGCGCCGCGGCCTCACACGCGCCGCGCGTGATCCTCTGGCCCGACACCTTCAACGATCACTTCCATCCGGAGACCGCGATCGCCGCCGTGCGCGTGCTCGAACACGCGGGCTTCGGCGTGACGATCCCCGCGCGGCCGCTCTGCTGCGGACGGCCGTTGTACGACTACGGCATGCTCGACGCGGCAAAGACGCGGCTCGCCGACATTCTCCACACGCTCGGGCGCTCGATAGACGAAGGCATTCCGGTCGTCGGGCTCGAGCCGAGCTGCGTCGCCGTCTTCCGCGACGAGATGACCGAGCTGCTGCCGGCCGACGAGCGCGCGAAGCGGCTGTCGCGGCAGACCTTCACGCTCGGTGAGTTCCTCGATCGCCATGCGACGCGGGGCGCCATCCCGCGGCTGCGGCGCAAGGCGATCGTGCACGGGCACTGCCACCAGAAGGCGATCATGAAGATGGACGCGGAGCGGCGCGTCCTCGACGCGATGGAGCTCGACTACGAGATGCTCGACTCCGGCTGCTGCGGCATGGCGGGATCGTTCGGCTTCGAGCGCGGGCACGAAGAGGTGTCGCGCCGCGTGGGCGAGCTCGTGCTGCTGCCCGCCGTGCGCGCCGCCGACGAGGAGACGCTGGTGATCGCCGACGGCTTCAGCTGCCGCGAGCAGATCGCGCAGGCGACGAGTCGCCGCGCGATCCATCTTCCCGACGCCCTCGCGCTCGCGCTCCGGTCGAGCGCCGCCGCTCCGCGCGAGCGCCTGCCGGAGCGAAGCTGCGCGCCCGACTACGCGGAGATGGCGCGGCGCGACAGCCGATCGATCGCCGCCGGCCTCGCGTTCCTCGCCGCCGGCGCGGCGATGTACGCGGCGTTCAGCATGCGCGCGTGACGGGATTACCTGTAGCGCAGCCCTTCAGGGCTGTTCTGCGACGTGCGCGTGCCTGCCGGCAGCGCGAAGGCGACGAACTCCGCGGGATGATTCTGGCCGCCGATCGCGACGACGAGATACTGACGGCCCTTGTGCAAGTACGTCATCAGCGTGCCGGTGGATCCGGCCTCCATCTCGTACTCCCACACGATCGTTCCCGTCGCCTTGTCGAACGCGCGAATCTTCCTGCCGCCGCCGCCGGGCGGCGTGCGCACGTTCACCTGGTCGCCTTCGGTGACGAAGAGCAGCGTCCTGGTGACGAGCGGCGCCGCACGCACCGCGTGTCCGAGCGGCGGCAGATGGAGATCCTTGACCAGGGGATGATTCCTCGGACCGTCGCCGTTCGGCACCGTCCAGGCAATCTCACCGCGATTCAGATCGATCGCCGTGATGCGTCCGTACGGCGGTTTGATGAGCGGCAGCCCGTTCGGCAGCTGGATGAGACGCCGATCGCCGGCGCGGTAGCGAAGATTCGTTTCCTCGGATTTGCCCGGGATCAGGTTCGCGACGAAGGGATTGGTCATCGACGGCACGTAGAGCATCGCCGTCTCCGGATCGAATGCCGCGCCGGTCCAGTCCGCGCCGCCGACGCTGCCCGACAACTGAATCGTGCCTCGCGTGCCGCCCGGCTCGTCGCTCACGACCGACGGCGGCGTGAACAGCGGCCCATGTTTGTAGTGCCCGACCACATCGCGCGCCATCGCGCGCAGCTCCGGCGTGAAGTCGATCAAATCGTCGTCGGTGACGCTCTGCCGGTCGAATGCCGGCGGCTTGGTCGGAAACGGCTGCGTCGGCGACGTCTTCTCGCCGGGG
>QHWK01000538.1 GCA_003223775.1 Acidobacteriota bacterium | reverse complement strand
GCAGCAGAACGAGGTGATGGCCAAGATCGCCATCACCGACGACGAGGCGCGCGCGTACTACGACGCGCACATGAACGAGTTCACGACGGCGCCGACCGTGACGCTGCGCGAGATTCTCGTCGCGACGCCGGCCGATCCGAAGGGCGTCAACGTCGCCGCGGAGGACGCGGCGCTCGAAAAGGCGAAGGAGATCCGCCGCCGCGTCACGACCGGCGGCGAGAACTTCCAGAAACTCGCGGGCGAGATCTCCGACTCGCCGTCGAAGGCGAACGCGGGCCTCATCGGCCCGCTGAGCGTCAACGACATCTCACCCGACCTGCGGAAGATGATCGAGAAGATGAAGCCCGGCGACGTCGCGGAGCCGGTGCGCACGCCGCGGGGCTTTCAGGTCCTCAAGCTCGACGCGATAACGGCGACGCAGGTGATGTCGCTCGAACAGGCGCGCGAGCAGATCAGCGAGCGCGTCTTCACCGACAAGCGCAAGGCGGAGTTCCAGAAGTACATGCAGAAGCTGCGCGCGCAGGCGATCATCGAATGGAAGAACCCCGACGTGAAGCGCGCGTTCGAAGAGGGCACCAAGCAGGGATGAGCGCCGACCGCCGCCCGAACGGCGGCCCGCAGTGGTTCGCGATTTGGACGCGGTCCCGCCACGAGCAGGTCGTCCGCGAGCAGCTCGAGCGCAAGCACTTCGACGCGTTTCTGCCGACGATCACCCGCTGGAGCCGCTGGAAGGATCGCAAGAAGAAGATCGACTGGCCGCTCTTTCCCGGCTACTGCTTCGCGCGCTTCGATCCCGAGGACTCGCTGCCCGTCCTCAAGTGCACCGGCGTCGTGAACATCGTCTCGTTCGAGGGAAAGCCGGCGCCGATTCCGGAGTACGAGCTCGAGAGCATCCGCGTGCTCGTCGGCAGCGAGCTGCAGTACGATCCCTGCCCGCTCATTCACGAAGGGATGATGGTCGAAGTCGTCCACGGGCCGCTCAAAGGCGTCGTCGGCCGATTGATGCGCAAGGATGCGCCGAAGGCGCGTCTCGTGCTGTCGGTCGATCTCATCGGGCAGGCGGTGAGCGTCGAAGTGGACGCTGCGGACGTGAAGCCCTATTGAGGAAAATGCGATCGCGCAGACTCGTGTGACCTTCAGCGCCGGCCTTACCCTTCGATAGACGGCGGATCGCCCGAACGGCGACTGTTGTCTGCCTGCAGGAAGATTTTCCGAAAACTGGAGCACTTTCGACTCTCTGGATCCGTCCTAATGCGCTGATTACGAACGGGTTCGCCTGCCCGCATTCGCCGCCGCCGATCTGGCCCCGCGGCAGTGTGCTTGCTACATCCTCGCCGAACGCGTTCGCACGACAGAATCCATCACCGGAATCGCTCGAACGGCTTTCCGCGGCGCCCGGGCTGGAGCTGGCAGCGCGGCGCGGCCCGTGTCGATGGCCGTGCGTCGAGCGCAGTGCGCGTTGGCTCTGCGTCGGGAGAGGCGTCCGGCGATGTGTGCGTCAGTCAATCGATCATGTCTGTGAGATGCGGCGATCGAACACGGTGTGCGCCTGGCCCTATCGCGGCCGGCCGCTTTCGCTTGTACGCGACGCTCGCCGCGATCGTTGCGCTGTTGTCCTTCGCGGCGCCCGCGCGCGCGCAGTCGCCGGTTGCGTCCGTCACGCTGACGCCCGGGTGGGCGACGTTCGGCCAGGCGCTGCCGCAAGGCGCCGCCGCCGGCGGCCTGCAGGTCGGTAGTCTTCCCACACAGACCGACGTCAAGACGACGTGGCCGGACGGATCGATCCGCTTCGCGATCGTCACCGTGAACGCGCCGAGCGCCGCGACCTATCCGATCGTCGCGGCGTCGGCATCGAGCGGATCGTTCTCGCCAACGCTGCCCGCGGCCTCGGTCGAGCTCGCGATCGGCGGCGTGACCTACACCGCCTCGCTGCCGGGCTCCCCGTCGAGCGATCGATGGCTTTCGGGCCCGCTCGCGTACGAAGGCCGATCGGTCGTCGCGCCCGTCTCATCGGCCGACGCCAGCGCGCATCCGTTTCTCCGCGTGAATTTCGATGCGCGCGTGTACAACGACGGCGCGGGGCGCGTCGACATCTCGGTCGAGAACGTGCTCGACGCCGTCGGCGCAGCGACGGTCACCTATGACGCGACGATTCGCGTCGCCGGACAGATCGTCTTCACGAAGGCGGCCGTTCAGCATTTCTATCTGACGCGGTGGCGCAAGATCTTCCCGCTGCCGTCGACCTCGCTCGCGTCGATCACCCCGGACATCGCGCCGTTCAACGCGTCCGGCGCGCTGCCGCCGTATCTGCCGACGATCGCGAACGTCGTCAGCTCGCCGGCCGGCGCGAACTTCGACATCCTCAAATCGGGCGCGCTCGATCCGCTCATGGACGACCACAGCGGCCGCGCCGAGCTCGCGCCGCTGCCGGACTGGACCGCGCGGTATCTCGTCCACAAGAACAGCACGCAGCGGGCATTCGTGCTCGCGAACGGCGACGCTCGACGAGCGCGCGCAGGGCCAGGGGTTCGACTACATCCACGGCCTGCCGCTGCCGATCCGCGAATACGGCTCCGACATCGCCGGTCCCGGCCAGAGCCCGCTCCTCCCCGACGATGCGCACCAGCCGTCGATCGCGTACGCGCCGTACCTGCTGACCGGCGATCGCTACTACGCCGAGGAGATGGCGTTCTGGGCGAACTACGCGATGGCGCGGACGTACCCAGGCGACGGCATCCGCAGCTCGCAGGGCATCCTCGAATACAACGAGGTGCGCGGGTACGGATGGGCGCTGCGCAACATCGCCGATGCGGCGGCGTACTATCCCGAGTCGTCGCCGCTGCGCGCGTACCTCGCGCAGAAGGTCGTCAGCAACCTCGCGTATCTCGACGCCTACGCCGAAACGCAGAACCCGGCGACGAACCCGTTCCAGATTCTCTGGATCAACAAACGACCCGACGGCGGGCAGTACATCTCGCTCTGGGAGCAGACCTATCTCGCGTACGCGATCGATCACGCGAACGCGCAGGGATTCGCCGGCGGCAGCGTGCATCGCAACGCGATCGCGCGCTTCCATCTGAAGCTGTTCACGAGCGATCCGGACTACCCGAGAACGGAGGCCGGCGCATATCTCATCGCGGTCGGCACGCCGAACGCGAGCAATCCCGGCGTGTTCGGATCCTTCTACACCTCGATGAGCCAGATCTGGTCGGCCACGCAGGGCCAGGAGCGGCCCTTCGGCGGCTTCTACGGGCCCGAAGCGCGGATGAACCTGATGTACGCGATCCAGCAAGGCTGGCCCGGCGCGCAGGCCGCGTACGATTTCCTCTGGCCGTACATCGCAACCACGCCGATCGGATGCGTGAGCCTCGGCGGCACTATGCCCGATCTTGCCTGCCGCGCGGGCTGGGCGCTCGACTTCTCATCGACGACGACGCCGACGCCCGCCGCGGCCGAAATCGTCAGCCCGCCGCCCGGATCGACGCTGACGTCGGCGAATCAGATCTTCAACTGGACCAGCGGCGTCGGCGTCTCGACCTATCAGCTCACCGTCGGCACGTCGCAGGGCGCCAACGACATCTACTCCGGTCCGGCCGTCGCCGATCTCGCCGCGTTCGTCACTGGCCTGCCGACGACGGGCGGGACGGTGTGGGTGCGGCTGTCGTCGTTCCTCAACGAGGGCTGGCACTTCGTCGATTACCAGTACACGGCCGCCGACACGACGAGCGTCGTCGGCACCTTCGCGGTCGGCAACGTCGTCGCCGACGATGGCTACGCCGTGCGGACGACGCCGCCGCTGAGCACGTCGGCCGGCGATCTCGTCGTCGCGCTCGTCGGATCGTCAGGGCCCGACGGCTCGCCGGAAACGATGACGGTGTCCGGCGGCGGCCTCACGTGGACTCTTGCCACGCGCGTGAACGGCCAGAACGGCGTGTCGGAGATCTGGTCCGCGAGGAGTGCGACGGCGCTGTCGGGATTCACGGTGACGTCGACGCCGGCGCTCGGCACCTCGCCGTATCAATCGCTCACCGTGATCACGTTCAGCGGCGCGGCCGGCATCGGCGCGGCCGGCGGTGCGAGCGCGGCCGGCGGCGCGCCCTCGGTGTCGTTGACGACGACGCGCGCAGGCTCGCTCGTGTACGGCGTCGGGAACGATTGGAACGGCGCCGTGCCGAGAACCGTCGCCGGCAACCAGACGAAGGTCCACGAGTTCCTCAACACGGTGAGCGGCGACACGTTCTGGGTGCAGGCGCTGACAAGTCCGGTGCCGCTCGCGGGATCGGCCGTGCAGGTGAGCGACACGGCGCCGACCGATCACGTGTGGAATTTCGCCGCCGTCGAGATCGCGCCCGTCGCGAAGGCGACGCCGACGATCACGTGGCCGCTGCCCGCCGCGATCATGACAGGCACGCCGCTGGGCAGCGCGCAGCTGAACGCCGCCGCGAACGTCGCCGGCACGTTCGGCTACACACCGCCGAGCGGAACCGTCCTGCCGCCGGGATCGCACACGCTATCGACAACGTTCACGCCGGGCGATGCGAACAACTACGTGTCGACGACGACGACGGTCGACATCGTCGTGCTCGAGAAGCCGACGCCGACGCTGGCGTGGCCGATTCCTGCGGACATCGTTTACGGCACGCCGCTCGGACCGAATCAGCTGAACGCGACGACCGACGTGCCGGGCACGTTCGTCTACGATCCGCCGGCCGGCACGGTGCTGCCGGTGGGCCTCGTGCAGACGCTGTCGGTCACCTTCACGCCGACCGACACGGCGACCTACAGCACCGCGACGCGAAGCGTGCCGATCACGGTGTGGCCGGAGCCGTTCGTCGATCCGCCGCCCGTGAAGATCGGGACGGGCGTCGGCGGCACATGGGTGGACGCGACGGGCCACTCGGCGCAGTCGCATCTCGTCTTCGCGCCGAACGCCGGCGTGTGGTGGCTCTTCACGCTGACGTCGGCGCACGATTCGCTGAACGATCGCAACGTGCACGCGTACGTCAGCAGCGGACCGAATCTGGCGACGGCGACGTGGACGGAGAAAACCGCCAGCCCCAACCTCGCGAACGCCGGCGGCGCGACGAGCTCGGTGTTCGCCGGCGGCCGCTCGCTCGGCGTCGCGCCCATCAGCATCGGCGGCGTGGACTACGTGCACGTGTTCGCCTCGGCGGCGTTCGACGGCCAGGCCTCGTCGAACGGCCACATCCGCGCGCAGCTCGGCGCGTCGACGATCACGTGGGGCGCGTGGAACAACCCCGGCTCGCCGAATGTCGCGTCGCAGTGGCAGGGACCGTCGGGCACGGGCGGCAGCGGTGCGGCGTCGCATACGCCGTGGGGCAATTCGGTCGGCATTTCGACCGGCGGCTTCATTCATCACTTCAGCACGACGATGGATCAGGAGGTCGATTGCGCCGTCGGCCGATCGGCCAACGCGGATACGACCGCCACGTGGACCAACGGATTCGGCACCAATACGAGTCCTACGGGGAATACGGGAACGTCGCCGACGTGGACCACCGCGGTCATCGACAAGACGATGACGTTCGAGTGCAA
>QHWK01000138.1 GCA_003223775.1 Acidobacteriota bacterium | reverse complement strand
CGCCGGCGTGCGCGTCGAGCTTCGCGACCGGCAGCAGCTTGTCGGGCGCGATCGCGTTCTTGCCGCGCCACGGCGGATTGACGCCGACCGCGTAGCCGCGCGAGAGCCACGACAGGTACGCGCTGACGGCGAGCACCTCTTTCGCGGTTGGCGACGGCGCCTCGTCGCCGCGGCCCGTTGCGTTTTCGCTCCGCAGGAAGCAGTCGACGACGCGGTCGGCGAGCGTGATGAGGCGCGCGGCGCGGTTGTTGTACTCGGGGAAGGCGCCGGCGACGCCGACCACCGGCAACGCGCGCTCGCGCTGGCCGGCGTTCAAGTGGCAGTTCGCGCACGCCACCTTGCCGCCCGTGAAGCGCGGCGCCTCGTGCGGCGTGTCGACGAAGATCCGGTAGCCCCACTTGATCTGATCGGCGACCTTCGGATCGGTCAGCGTCGGATCCTTGAGCGGGTCGAGCGGCACCTGCCAGGCCGTCACCATCGTCGTCGTCGCGGGGACGAGCGGGTTCGACGGCCGCGCGGAGCGCGAGCACGCGCCGGCCGCCGCCACGAGGCTCACCACCACCGCCGCGCAAGTCGCGCGCTTCACGCAGATGATTTTATTACCATTGCGCCACGCCTTCCGTCCTATCGTCTCGCCGGTCGTTCGTCGGTGCGCTCGCCCTGAACGCGTCCGATGCGCTGCGGCAGACCTTGAGCCTCGGCGAGCGATAGGGCATCAAGGATCCGGAGACGGGGAATTTTTTAATTGCGTCGGCACGGGATCGGCGGGATCCGGCCAGTAGACGCGCGAGAGATAGTGGAGCGCGATGCCGACGCCCCACCGGTTCGGCGCCGTCCACACGAGCACCACGGCGAGCACCGCGAACGTGATCAGCCCGAGCACGTGGTGGGTGCGGCCGTATCCGAAGTAGATCATCACGATGATCGCCGCGATCGGCAGCCGGTCGCCGATGATCGTGAACGCCCACGTATCGCCGGGGTTGCGCTCGTAGACGAGCCCGCAGACGGCGCATCGCTCCAGGTGATGCGCCCACCCCGAAAACAGCGCGCCTTCCCCGCAGTGCGGGCACCGCTTGCGGATGCCGCGCCGAAGCGCGGTCAGGATCACTGCACGTTCAGCAGCGAGATGTCGAAGAGCAGCGTCGCGTTCGATGGAATCTTGGTCGGGTCCGGCGACGTCGAGCCGTAGGCGAGCTCCGGCGGAATGATCAGCCGCCGCTGGCCGCCGACACGCATGCCGACGATCCCCTGATCCCAGCCGCGGATCACCGCCCCCGTCCCGAGTACGAACTGGAAGGAGCTTTGTGAATCGAACGAGTTCCCCTTGCCGTTCGGCTTACCCGTGTCGTAGAGCCAGCCGGTGTAGGACACGGTCACACGATTGCCGTTGTTCGCGGCGTTCCCGGTGCCGACGACGAGATCGGTTTGCGTAAACGGTCCGCTCGAGGTGGGCGGAAGCGTCGGCGTGCTGCTCGAGTCGCCGCAGGCGACCAAGGACGCGAGGAGCGCGGCGAGGATGATCGTTCGAGCCATCCCCTGAGTCTACACCGTGCATTTGCGTACGCCCACGGCGCGATGGATCGCCCCAGGAATCGAGCTTCGAATCGGCGCCGTTTTGCTTTGACACGCCTGATCGCGGGCCGTAAATTTTCCATCCGGATTCAATCAAGACGGCGTCATGCACTCGTCCTCGACACTACGCGGCGCTCGATGACGCTCCGCAAGGATCTGCTCGCCTGTCTCTCGCATGAACCGCGATCGGTCTCGCGCCTCGCGCGGGAGCTTCGGCTTCCGCGCGCGGACGTCGAGGATGCGCTGCGCCACATGATCCGGTCCGCCCGCGCCGCCGGCCACCGCATCGTGGTCGTCCCTGCGCGCTGCCGCGCCTGCGGTTTCACCTTCGGCGAAGACAAGCTCACCAAGCCAAGCCGATGTCCGGAATGCCGCGAGAGCCGGATCTTCGAGCCGCAGATTAGCGTGGAGCGTGAAAATTAAGAATTGCGAATTAAGAATTGAGAATTCGTTGTCACGATTCAGCGTGCGACGAATTCGTAATTCCAAATTCCGAATTCTCAATTGCTCCCGCGAAGCCGATATACGAGTGCGGCGGCGAAGCGGTACTCGTAGCCGGCCTCGTTGCCGTTCGGCTTGTTGCGGATGAACCGCACGTCGATCTGGCCGCGCGCGGCGAGGCGGCGTGCGATCGGGTAGTCGACGCCGGCGCCGGGCTGCAGCGCGAACGCGCTCGTCGCCTCGGTGAACCCGAACGCGGTGCCGCTGCCGCGCACGACGCCCGCGAGAAGCTGCGCGAATTCCGCCAGGCGGCCGATGCGCGCTCCGGCGCGCGCGCCGAAGAGCAGCGCGTGCGCGCTCAGCCGAACGCGCGCGCCGAACGCGTCTTCCGTCCTGTAGCCGCCGCTCGCGTCGGCCACCGCAGACAGCCAGTCGGACAGGCGCAGCGCGCCGCCCGCGATCCATCCCGCCGACAGGCTGACGTCGTTCTTGGGATCGTGCACGAACGAGTAGCCGCCGAAGATCTCGGCCGCCGGCGTTTGCGCCGCGGCCGGCGCGCAAATGCACGTGAGCGCGACGAGCGCGATCGCAGCCGGGCGCATGAGCCGCTATGATCGCATGCCATGCGACGAGCCGTCCTGCTGGCCATCGCGATCGCGGCGTGCGCCGTCGCGTCGCCGTCCGCGCAGAACCTGCACTACGGCATGAACACGCGCGTGCTCACGCCGCAGATGGCCGACAAGATGGCGGAGCTCGGCGCGGGCGTCGTGCGGCTCGCGTTCGGATGGGACGTCATCGAGCCGGGATGCAAAGGCTGCTTCGCGTGGGAGCGCACCGACGCGTGGCGCGACGAGGCGCGGCGCACGCGCCGCACCATCTTCGCGTCGCTGGCCTACACGCCGGCGTGGGCGAACGGCGGCCGCCACTACCGCTTTCCGCCGATGAACTTCCAGGACTGGTACGACTTCGTCTTCGCCGCGGTCTCGCGCTACAAGGACGACATCTTTCTCTGGGGCGTGTGGAACGAACCGAACCTCGACGTGTATCTCGACGGCGCCGATCTGCGCACGTATCGCACGCTGACGGTGATGGCGCGCGCGGCGATCCGCGCGGCAAATCCCAACGCGCTCGTCATCGGCCCCGACGTCAGCTGGCACGGCGTGAAGGACGGCTGGTTCGCCGCCGCGATGAACGACTTCGGCGATCTCTTCGACATCGTCGCGGTGCACTGGTATCAGGACGGGCCCGACCTCGAGTTCTTCATGGACAACCTGGTGCGGCCCGATTCGCTCGGCAAGCCGGTGTGGCTCTCGGAGACCGGGATGAAGCCGTGCTTCTCGCTCTTCGGCGAGGCGGGGCAGGCGCTGCTCTACGCGCGCGTGCTCCGCGCCTTCGCCGCGCGCCGCAGCTGGTGGACCGGCGTCAGCTTCTACGATCTGCACGACGACCCGATCGCCGGCAACTGCGGCAGCGCAATCACGCGCGCGGACTGGTCGAATCGTCCGGCCTTTCTCGTGTACCAGCAGGCGATCCGGACGAACCCCTGATCGCGCGCGGACAACGTTCACGCAGAACTCAGAGCACGCAGAGCCTGTGTGTTTCGAGAAAAGAAGTCTAAAAGAAGTCTGCGACGCCTCGCGCGATCCAGAACAGCGCGAGCAGCAGCAGCACTCCGCCGATCGGGACGAGCAGCACGCCCAAGCCCGGATCGCCGCCGTAGACGACGATGCCGCCGATGAAGAAGCCGATGGGGAGGAGCAACGTCGCGGCGATGAGCGTGCCGGAGATGCGCGCGAGGCCCTCGGTCGACGCCGGCGGCCGCGCCGCGAGCGTCAGCGCGAACAGGATATTGACGACGGCGACCAGCGTGCCGTGCGTGTGCGCGAGGCGCCACATCAGCCGCCGCGTCTCGTTCGACGCGTCGAGGTACGCCGCGATCTTGAATCCCTGCAGCGATTCGAGCCCGAGGCCGAGCGCCGCGAAGACGAGCAGCGCCCACCAGCCGATGCGCTGGTGAAGCCGGACGTAGTCGGCGAGCCCCTTAGTCCCCAAGTCGCTTAGTCCCCAAGTCCCTTAGTCCCCCAGTCCCGACGTCATTCGCGATAGACGACGCGCCGGTGGTTGCGCTCGCGGACGAGGCGATTCACGCGCGCGGCGTCGAAGGTGCCGTCCGGCGTCAGCAGCAGCGGCGCGCGCGCGCGCGGCAGCGCGTCGCGCCGGAAGGGCGGCAGCGTGCGGCGCGATCGCGCGGCGATCAGCCGCACGGCGTCATACTGATCGCGCTCAGTGAGCGCGAGGTACGGTGCGAGCCACGCGGATCCGGACGCCTGCTGCGCCGCGTCCCATCCCATCGCCTGCGCGACGATCGCGCGCTGGCCCGCGTCGCCTTTGAGCAGCCACAGCAGCGATGCCGCGACCTGTTCTTCGTCGTCGCTCAACGACGGCCGCTCGACGCCGTACCAGTCCTCGAGCGCGGCGGCGGTCCACGCGAGCGGTTTGTCGAGATGGCACAAGCTGCACGCGTCGGGCCGTCCGGTGTCGAGCGCCGCCTGCACGGACGGACTGCTGATCTGATGGCTGCGGATCGTCTTCAGCAGGCCGTAGGTCGTGTGCGGCATGTGGCAGTTCTCGCACGCGCGCCCTGGCGAGCCGGCGCGGTGGTGCGAGTGATCGTCCGCGACCGTGTGGCAGCCGGCGCAGGCGCCGCCGCCTGCCGTGCGGGGAGACAGCTGATCGTCGGCCCACGCCGCGGCGTCGCGCCGATCGTCGGCGGCCTTATGCATCGTGTGACAGGAGAAGCACGTCATCGTCCGCGCCGGGTCGCGCGCGTTCGCGAAGCACGGCGAGTCGATGAGCGCGTTGTACTCGCGCCCCGTCGCGCGGATCATGCCGTCGGACCAGAAGATGTCGCGGAGAAATCCTGGATCCGCGGCGATGAACGCGCGCATGATCGGCGTGTCGAGATTGCGCGTCGGCTGCGCGATGAAGCGGGTGGCGGCGAGATCGTCGCCCGGCCGATACGGCAGGCCGCGCACGTTCGCGGCCCGCTCGGCCTGCGCATCGGCGAATTCCCAGAACGAATGGCACTGCCCGCAGACCTGCGACGCGCGCAGCGGATCGAGGCGCTCGGGCTCGACGATCGTGTCGTCGCGCGCGCCGATCTGGAAGTGCAGCGCGTAGCGCCGCAGCGGGTTGCGGTTCGCGCGCGCGTGCGCGCCGCCGGGCCCGTGGCACGCTTCGCACGCGATGCCGAATTCGGCGGCGCGCGTGTCCGCCGCCATCGCGGCAGCCGGCCGCGAGCCGAACGGCGCGTCGAGCCGCGGCTGGCCGTTCGTGGCGTGGCACGCGACGCAGACGCCGTTCCACGCCCCTGTCTCGGGCGCGTGCGCGCCCGGCGGGCTCATGATCGCCGCGCGCCGCGGAATCCAGCGGCGCTCCGCCGTCAGCCAGATGGCCGGCAGCTGCCCGAGGACGCGGCTGCTGCCTGTCGCGTACCAGTAGATCTGCTGATTGTGGGATCCGGTCGCCATCACGATCTGCCGCGAGACTGGTTCCGCGCGCGCCAGCGACGCGGCGGCGTCGGGGTCGGGGAACTCGGCCCACAGCTCGCGGCCGCGCTCGTCGAGCCGGATGGGGCCGCCCGGGAGGACGTCGATCGTGACGCCGGCGAACGAGGTCGCCACGGTGTCGGGCGCCGCAATCTGCGTCATCGTCCTGTGAAACGAGGCGTGCCACGAGGCGTACTGGCTCGGGTGGCAGGCGCGGCAGGCGCCCGACGACACGTAGCCGTCCTCAGGCGTCTGAATCGGCCGGATCGCGACCGATTCTTCGCGCGGCCCGCGATCCGCGCGCGCGAACGGCGCGCCGGCGAGGCCGGCCGCAACGGCCAGCGCGGCGGCGGGAAGCAGCAGATTTTCGGTGTTGCGAACGCCCGCGAATGGGCGCATCATGCGGCGAGATCTTACAGCGGAGGCTCTGAATGTTGAAAACGCTTCGGCTGGTGCCCATCGTCGTAGCCATCGCGGCGAGCGCGTCGGCGCAGTCCGTCACGTTCACGAAAGACGTCGCGCCGATCCTCCAGCGATCGTGTCAGAGCTGCCATCGGCCCGGGCAGATGGCGCCGATGTCGCTGCTGACCTACCAGGACGTGCGGCCGTGGGCGCGCGCAATCAAGCAGCGCGTCATGGATCGCACGATGCCGCCGTGGGGCATCGATCCGCACATCGGGCTCCAGAGCTTCAAGAACGATCCGACGCTGCGCGAGGACGAGGTCGAGAAGCTCGTCAAGTGGGTGGACGCCGGCGCGCCGATGGGGACCGCCGCCGACATGCCCAAGGCGCGCGAGTTCGACGACTCCGACCGCTGGCACATCGGCAAGCCCGACATCATCGTCACGTCGCCGAAGCACGTCGTGCCGGCCGAAGCCTCCGACTGGTGGGGCAGCTACTACGTCAACACCGGCCTCACCGAGGATCGCTACATCAAGGCGATCGAGAGCAAGCCGGGCAACACCGCCGTCGTGCATCATCTGCTCACCTACGCGGTCGACGCCGAGATGGGCGACAGCAACGGCGACGACAGCAACGGCGACGCCGGCGAGTTCCTGAACGAATTCGCCGTCGGCAAGAACGGCGATCTGTTCCCTGAAGGATCCGGGCGTCTGCTCAAGGCGGGGTCGAAGATCAAGTTCGACTTCCACTACCATTCGGTCGGCAAGGAGATGACGGATCAGTCGCAGCTCGGGATCGTCCTCTACCCGAAAGGCTACGCGCCGAAACACGTCGTCTACTCGAAGCAGCTGGGCCAGCCCACCGAGCCGCTCGACATCCCCGGCGGATCCACCTACGTCAGGAGCGACGGCTACACGCGCTTCAACAAGCCGGGCAAGCTCACGGCGTTCCAGCCGCACATGCACACGCGCGGCAAGCGCCAGTGCATCGAGTTGATCTATCCGGACAACAAGACCGAGCAGATCAACTGCGCCGACTGGAGCTTCAACTGGCACATCGTCGCGGTGTACTCCGACGACGTGGCGCCGATCTATCCGGCGGGGACCGTGCTGCACGTGATCTCGTGGCACGACAACTCGGCGAACAAGGCCAATCCCGATGCGCGCAACTGGGTCGGCAGCGGCCAGCGGACGATCGACGAAATGGGCTTCGCGTGGATCACGTGGTACGACCTCACCGACGAGGAGTACAAGACCGAGTTCGACGCGCGCAAGGCGACGGGCGCGAAGCGAACGACGAACACCGCGCCGGGCCTCCAGCCCCAATAGACAATGCGGATTGCGGATTGCGGATTGCGGACTGATTGGGGATTGCGGATTCGCGGATGGCGGATTCGGGGATTGCGGATTGATTGCGGATTGCGGATAGCGGCGGCGTGCCTCGCCGCCGCGCCGCTCGTCGCGCAGCAGCAGCAGTCTACTGAGCTGCACATCCGGTTCAACTCCGGCCAGGACGTCGTGCCGGTCTACGAAGGCTGGGAGCGCGTCCCCGACGGCAGCTTCGACATGGTGTTCGGCTACTTGAACCGCAACCATGTGCAGGAGCTGAGCGTCCCCGTCGGACCGCAGAACGGGTTCGATCCCGGTCCCGCGGACCGCGGCCAGCCGACGTACTTCTATCCACGCGAGAACCACTTTCTCTTCAGGGTCAACGTGCCGAAGGACTGGGACCGGAAGAAGGAACTGGTCTGGACCGTCGTCGCGAACGGCAGAAGCGAAGTCGCGCGCGCGACGCTACTCGACGTATGGGAAATCGATCGCAAGGTCGAGGTCTCGAACAACGGCGGCGTGCAGGTCAGCAACGAGCTGATCGCGAAGGATGCGCCGCCGGTCGTCCGCATCGATCCGATCGCGCGCCCGCGCGCCGGCACGCCGGTGACGATCACCGCAAGCGTCACCGACGACGGCATCCCGCCGCTCGGCGCGAAGCCGCGGCAGCCGCGTCAGCTCGAGCCGTCGCTGCGCGGCGCGCCGCCGTCGCCGGTGAACGTGCCGCTGCCAACGCGGCCGCGTCCGGTGCAGGGCGCCCTCTCGGTGCTCTGGCAGGTGTACCGCGGCCCCGCGCACGTCGCGTTCGATCCCGAAGGGTACGTGAAGGTCGAGAACGGCAAGGTAGAGGTGAAGGCGACGTTCACGAAACCGGGCGCTTACACCTTGCGCGCCATCGGCCACGACACCCTGATGAAATCGGCGACCGACGTGACGGTAACCGTCGACAGCGGGACGTAAGGACGCTTTCTCAAAACATCGCGATCGCGTTCAGCGGGAAGCCGGTGCCGCCGGTGACGGGCACCGGCGCGATCGTGAGCATGAACTCCCACCGATTCAGCTTCGCCGCCGTCTCGCCGAGCGATTCCAGATCCTGATTGTCGAGCAGGTTCACGCCGAGCGCCGTGATCATCAGCGTGTGCACCGGCAGCGCCACGCCCTCGACCATCGACGGGACCACGTCCTGCGCCGCATCGCCGCCGAGGAACGCGACGCCGCGCGCCTTGATCCACGGCGCGACGGAGGCGTGCAGGCCGGCGGCGCGCTGGCCGACGTTCCACGGCCCGAGCTGCGCGCGCCGCGCCCAGCGCCCGGTGCGCACGAGCAGCGCGTCGCCCGGCGCGATCTTCACGCCCGACTTCTTCTCCCACGCCTCCAGGTCCTCGGCGTAGATCGGCGTGCCCGGCTCGAGGTATGGCACGCCGCGCAGCCGCGGGATGTCGACGAGGACGCCGCGCGTGACGACGCCGTCCTTCAGGTTCTGGATGCCGAGCTTCGTGCAGCCCTTGTCGGTGTTGACGTCGGCGCGCGCGTAGCCGTTGTAGGTCTGATCCTTGTAGAGGATGTGGCAGAGCGCGTCGATGTGGCTGTGCGCGTAGCCGTGGTACGAGACGGCGTAGCGATCCATGTTGTTGCCGCGCAGCATCGTGTGCTCGAACGGGTTGTTGTTGTCGTCGGCGCGCTCGGTGAGCGGGTTGTGCGCCAGCGACACGGTGATGCCGCTCTTGACGAGCGCGGCGGCCTGCTTGCGCCTGGCGGGCGTCACGAGATTCGCCGAGCCGAGCTGATCCTCGGCGCCCCAGCGGCCCCAGTTCTTCACCTGCTGGAAGAGCGCGTCGAACTCGGCCGCGTTGCGCGGCGAGCGCCCTTCGGGCTGCGCGGCGATCGCGACGGCGCCTGCGAAGAGCGCCGCCGCCACGATGCGTGAAGTCATGATGTGCCCTTGCGTCTGACCCGACTGATTCGAGCGTCTCTTTTTTCGCTATAGTATGCGCGAAAGGGGAGAGCGCTCATGAAGAGAACGATCCTGAATGCAGCGGCTGTGGCCATGGCGCTGGCGCCGGCCGTCGGCCTGGCGCAGAGCAAGCCGACCTCCGCCACCTACATCACCGACGAAGAAGTGAAGGCGGTGAACGCGCTACCGGGCGTCGATCGCACGATCAAGGTGGTCGACATCGGGCCCGAGAACTACGCGGTCGGCGTGATCCATCGCGGTGCGACCGGCGCGCGCGGCGCGGGCGGCGGCGGCGCGGCCGCGGCGGGCGGCGGCGCGGCGCGGGGCGGCGCAGCGGCCGGCGGCGCGGGGCGCGGCGGTGCGCAGCAGGGCGAGCCGTGCGGCGAGCAGTCGACGGCGCCGACGACCGGCGGCACGCCAGGGATGATCGCGCACGATCAGCAGACCGAAGGGTATCTCATCATCTCCGGCAGCGGCACGCTCGTCACCGGCGGCAAGATCGTCAACGGCCGCAAGTCGGCGGCCGACGCCGAAGTCACCAAGGTCCTCAACGGCCCGTCGTGCAGCGGCACCTCCGTCGGCGGCGACATGGTGAAGAAGGTCGTGAAGACCGGCGACATCATCATCATCCCGGCGGGCGTGCCGCACGGGTGGACCGATATCGGCGATCACGTCGACTATCTGAGCTTCCGTCCGTCGGCGCGTGTGCTCGAGGCGGGGTACACGAATCCTGCAATTAAGAAGTAAGAATTTGGAATTAAGAATTCGTGATCACGGCGGGACGACGAATTCCAAATTCCAAATTCCAAATTCTTAATTGTCAGCGAAGCCACCATTCGAACCCCTCGCGCACGATCGCAGGCGGTACGCCGTGGCGTCCCTCGTACTCGCGGAACGTCACGTCGTACCCCAGCTTCCGCAGCCGCGGCACGAACGTGCGGCTCGTGATGTCG
>QHWK01000537.1 GCA_003223775.1 Acidobacteriota bacterium | reverse complement strand
TGTCGTCGATGGTGCTCGCCGCGATCATGAGCCTGGTCGCGTGGCGGATGGCGGCGGAGGAACGCCGGCGCTCGGAGGCGCGCGTCGCCGCGCTCGCCGAGGAGATTCACGCGCCGATCGCGGCCGCGTCCGCCGTGCAGCCGCAGGCGGCGTATCGCGAGGACGCCGGCATGCGCGCGGAGCCGGCTCGCCTCGCGTCGTTCGCGTCGGCGCGCCGCGCGCCGCGCTGGGACGATGCGATCCACGATCTGCCGCTGCGGCCGGAGCGAAGCGCGTCGCCCGATCTGTTCACGACGGTCCAGCCGCCGCCGCGCGCGATAATCGGAGTGCAGTGGCGGCGGCGCAGCCCTCGCCGCTCGAGCTGGTCGCGCTCGGCCATCAACGCGACGGCGACCGGCTGACGGTGCGCGGTGTCGTACGCAATCCGGCGTCGGGCGCAGCGTTCAACGGCCTGACCGCGTCCGTGTTCGTGTTCGATGCCGACGGCGGGTTCGTGGCGAGCGGCCGCAGCCCGATCGACGAACGCGTGCTGAACCCGTCCGGCGAATCGACGTTCCTCGTCGAGCTGCCGAACGCGACGGCGGTGAGCCGGTATCGTGTGAGCTTCAGATTCGGCGATCGAATCGTGGCGCACGTGGACAAGCGCGATCTGGTGAAACGGTGATGAAGAGCCGCATTCGCGTCCCGATCGTCGCCGCCGCGCTCGCGGTGCTCGTGGTGTCGCTGCACGCGCAGCCGCCGAGTCCGCCGCCGCAGCCGCCGGTGCGCCCCGGCGGCGAGGAGCAGGGCTTCCGCTTCAAGAGCGGCGTCGAGCTGATCAACGTGACGGCGAGCGTCTCCGACGCGAGCGGTCGCTTCGTGTCCGGCCTGCGCCAGGAAGACTTCGCCGTCTACGAGGACGATCAGCCGGTCGCCGTGACGCACTTCAACGCCGAGCGCGTGCCGGTGAGCCTCGGCATCGCGCTCGACACCAGCGGCAGCATGGCGGGCTCGAAGATTCAGGAGGCGCAGAGCGCGCTCGACCGCTTCCTCTACGAGCTGCTCGACAAAGACGACGAGATCTTCCTGTACCGGTTCAGCAACGTACCGATGCTCCTGCAGGGATGGACGCGCGATCGCCAGCTGATCTCGCGGGCGCTCGGCCGCATCACGCCCAACGGCGGCACGGCGATGTACGACGCGGTGGCCGACGCGCTCCCGCTCACGCAGCAGGGGCAGAACCGCAAGAAGGCGCTGCTCGTGATCTCCGACGGCAACGACACGGCGAGCGGCACCAACGTGCGCGAGGTGAAGCGGCTGATTCGCGAGACCGAAGTGCTCGTGTACGCGATCGGGATCGACGGCGAGGGCGACGGCGTGCGTACGCAGGCCCCGCCGCCGCGCGCGCCGATGCCGACGCCGTTTCCGTTTCCGTTCCCGGGCGGCCGCGGCGGCCGGCGCCCCGGCACGTTCCCGCCAATCGGCGGCGGAGGCGGCGGCACCGGCGGGTGGGGCGGGCGATCGCGCGGCAACGCCGACGATCGCGTCAACGTCGCGGCGCTGCGCGAGATGACCGACGACAGCGGGGGCCGCACGGAGATCGTCCGCGACCCGCGCGATCTGAATCCGGCAACCGCCGGCATCGCCGACGAATTGAGCAAGCAGTACTATCTCGGCTATCAGTCCAGCGGCGCGAAGGACGGCAGATGGCATTCGATCCGCGTGGAGGTGCGCAACCACGCCTACCGCGTGCGCGCGCGGCGTGGATACGTGGCAAGCTAGAATGACGCGTGCGTCTGCTCGCGACCGCGCTCGGTCTGAGCCTCGTCGGTAGCTGCGGCGGTCTGGTCGTCGCCTCTTCGCTGGTCTTCTTCCCCGCTCGCATCCGCGCGCCGCTCGTGCCGTGGCTCGTGAGCTACGCCGTCGGCGCGCTGCTCGGCGTCGCGCTGCTGCTGCTGCTGCCCCAGGCGCTCGCGGATCTGCCGGCGCCCGCCGTCTTCACCACGCTGCTCTTCGGCATCCTCGTCTTCTTCGTGCTCGAGAAGCTCGTGCTGCTGCGGCATTGCCATACCGACGACTGCCATGTGCACTCCGCGGCCGCGCCGCTCGTGTTCGTCGGCGACGCGTTCCACAACTTTCTCGACGGCGCGATCATCTGCACGGCGGTCCTCACTTCGGTGCCGCTCGGCATCAACACGGCGATCGCCGTCGCGGCGCACGAGATCCCGCAGGAGGTGGGCGACGTCGCGGTTCTGCTCGCCGCGGGCTACAGCCGCGGGCGCGCGCTGATGCTCAACGTCGTCACCGGCGCGGCCGGCATCCTCGGGTCCCTGCTCGCGTTCGCTGCCGTCGAGGTCGTGCCGGGCGTGCGACCGTACGTCCTCGCGGTATCCTCCGCGAGCCTGTTGTACATTGCGATGTCGGATTTGATTCCCGATCTGCACCGCGGCGAGATCGACGCGAACGGCCTGCGCCAGGTCGTCCTCATCGCCGCCGGCATCCTCACGGTGGTGCTCTTCGAGCGGATGATCGGCTGATGGCCATCGACAAGGCGAATCTCGCCACGGTCGAGAAGATGTGGCGCCGCGAAGTGGAGGCGGCGACCACCTACAGGCATCTCGCAAACCGCGAGCGCGACTCGAAGCGCCGGGACATCCTGCTGCGCCTCGCCGAGCAGGAGGACAAGCACGCCGCGCGCTGGTCCGAGCGCATCGCCGACACCACCGGCCGCACGCCCGATCGGAAAGAGGTGGAGCACGGGCTGTCGTGGTTCCAGCGCATCTCCGATCCGAGTGTCGTCCTGCACCGGCTCGAGCAGGAAGAGAACAGGGCCGAAGCCGAGTACGACCAGCTGATGGCGCGCCTGAGCGATCCGACCGACCGCCGCATCGCCGAGGAAGCGATGCTCGAGGAGCGCGATCACGCGGTCGTGCTCCGCACGCTCGCCGGCGGCAAGATTCCCACGCCGCGCTCGACGCTCGAATCGATTCTCGGACGCGAGCGCTGGCACGTGCGCGGCACCGGATGGATCGGCGACGCGATCTACGGGGTGAACGACGGGCTCGGCGCCGTCTTCGGCATCGTGTCGGGGATGGCCGGATATACCGGCGGCAGCGAAGTCGTGCTCGCGGCGGGGCTCGCCGGCACGCTCGCGAGCGCGCTCTCGATGGGCGCCGGCGCGTATCTCTCGTCGAAATCGCAGCGCGAGGTGTACGAGTCGGAGGTCGCGCGCGAGCAGGCCGAGATCGAAGAAGACCCGCACGAGGAAATGCTCGAGCTCGAGCTGTTCTACCAGTTGAAAGGCTTCTCGGCCGATGAATCGCGCGCGATGGCGGAGCGGCTGCAGAAGGAGCCGAAGCAGTTTCTGCGTACGCTGGTGCACGAGGAGCTCGGGCTCAGCGAGGAAACCTTTCCCAATCCGTGGCGCTCGACGATTTCGGCGAGCGTCTCGACCGCGCTCGTCACGATGCGGCCGTGGTGGGCGACGGGCCTCGAGATGACGGCCGTCGGCGTGATCGAGGCCGCCGTCACATGCGGCCTCGGGCTCGCATTCGCCAGCCACTGACCAGTTGTCGCTCCCGGAGGACATGCGTTCAGTCCGCATCGCAAAATTCTCGGGAATTCCCGCGGTCCGCGTGGCACCTGCCTTGCCCCAATTGTTCGCAGCGGCCCGCCGCAACGGGCGCATTCCCGCATTGGGGACGCGACGTCGGGCGGAGCGAATTTCGGAGGTGCAAGATGCGCAAGATGCTGATGGTGTGCGCCGGGGGTCTGCTGCTGACCGCGAACATGGCGGTCGCCGGCACGACGACGGTCGACCGGAAAGACTTTCAGGTGTTCAAGGACGTCGCGGCGAGCGTCGGACGCTATGCGCAGTTCACGATCTTCGACGACGTGAGCGCGAGCGTGAAGGACGGCGTGGTGACGCTCGCCGGCAAGGTGACGATGCCGTACAAGCGCGACGAGATCGAGAAACGCGTCTCGCGCCTCGACGGCGTGCGCGCGGTGCGCGACACGATCACCGTGCTGCCGGTTTCGCAGTTCGACGACGAGCTGCGGCTCCGGATCGCGCGGTCGATCTACGGCAACTCGAGCTTCTGGAACTACGGCATCATGCCGAACCCGCCGATCCACATCGTCGTCGAGAACGGCCGCGTGACGCTGACCGGCGTCGTGCAGAGCGACGTGGATCGCATGCTCGCGCGATCGCTCGCGACGCAGTTCGGCGCGCTGTCGGTGACCAACGACCTCAAGACGGATGCCGAAGTGCAGGCCGCGCTTGAAAAATCCGAGTGACCTGCGGGTGCCGCTCGAGGCGGGCGCCGCGACGACGGCGCTCGTCTACGCGTCGGCCGGCAACGCGCCCGCGGCGCTCGTCCTCGCGCACGGCGCCGGCGCCGGCCAGCTCAGTGCGTTCATGGTCGACTTCGCGCGCGCGCTGTGCGATGCCGGCGTCGACGTCGTCACGTTCAATTTTCCTTACACGGAGCAGCGGCGGAAAATCCCGGATCGCGCGCCGGTCCTCGAGGCGTGCTACCGGTCGGTGATTGCGGCGGTCGCCGCCGCAGTGCCGAGCGCGCGCCGCGCGCTCTTCATCGGCGGCAAGTCGATGGGCGGCCGCATCGCGACGCAGGTGGCGGCGGCGGATCCGGATCTGCCGATCGCGGGCGTCGTCCTGCTTGGCTATCCGCTGCATCCGCCGGGCAAGCCCGATCAACGGCGCGACAAGCATCTCCCGGCTGTCCGCCGACCGATGCTCTTCATCCAGGGCACGCGCGACGCGTTCGGCACGCCGAGCGAGCTCGCGCCGATTCTGGATCCGCTGCGGCCGGCCGCGGTGCTTCACCCGGTCGCTCAGGGCGATCACTCGTTCAAGCTTCCGCGCAAGGATCCGACGGTCCAGGCCGACGCGTACGCGGCGATTCAGCGCACTATCGTGGCGTGGGTTCGAGCGCCAGCTCCATGACGGTCCCCTGGCGCGTGAAGCCGTGGCGCTCGTAGAGCGACACGCTGCGCGCCGACGGCCACAGGACGACGCGGTCGACGTCGTGCGCGCGCGCCCACGCGAGCGCCGACTCGAGAAGGCGCGTGCCCGCGCCGCCGCGACGGGTCGGCTCGACGAAGAGATTCGAGATGTACGCGTGGCGCTCGAGCTCCGCGGCGGGATTTGGAATCTTCTCGATCGACTGCACCCACAGCTGTCCGACGATGGCGCCGTCGTCCACGGCCACCCACGCACGCCACGGCATACCGGCGGCCAGCTCGCGCCGCATCCATTCGGCGCACCGCGCGATGAACGCCTCACGCGACTCGATCATCGGCGTCGCGCGGTTCGAACGGAATTCCCAGCGCAGCCCGGCGAGCCGATCCGCATCGTCGGCGGTCGCTGATCGCACGTCGATCATCGCGCGAGCACGGCGTGGAGGAAAACCCCGGCGGCCTGGTTGACGGCGTCGGACCACTCGTGGCCGCCGTCGAACGCGAGCGGCGTGACGCCCGCACCGGCGACGCGGAGGCGTCCGATGTCGGCGTCGAACTTCGCCGTCGTATACCACTCGTCGCGCGATCCGCGGCAGACCAGCGCGCGCGCGACGCGGCCGAGCGCCGCGGCGCCGATCTCGGTCGGCACGTCGCCGCCGACCGCGATCACGCCGTCCACGCGGCGAGGCGACGCGGCGGCCGCGCGAAACGCCGTCGCGACGCCCTGCGA
>QHWK01000536.1 GCA_003223775.1 Acidobacteriota bacterium | reverse complement strand
GGCGGATTGTTGCGGAGCGTATCGCCGAAGAAGCCCGGCGGCCCCACGCCGGCGACGGTGAACGGGTGGCCTTCGACGACGAGCGTCTGGCCGACGAGCGATTGATCGCCGCCGTAGATCGCTTCCCACGAGTGATGGCTGATCACGACGACGGGCGGCGACGCCGGCGTGTCGTCGTCTGCGGTGAAGACGCGGCCGCCGAAGGCGCCGATGCCGAAGGTCGTGAAGTAGTTGCCGGTGACGTATTCCGTCCGGAGCGAGCGCGCGGCGACGTCCACGCCGGGGCGGCGGACGCTCACGCGGAAGCCGCCGGCCTGGAAGGCCGTCAGCTGTTCGAACTCGGGCGCTTCGGCTTTGACGCGTTCGAAGAGCGGATACGAGAACATGCCCCAGCGATCCTGCGGTCCGCCCTGGACGCAGCAGTTGTCGCCGTCGCCGACGCGGTAGAGGCGTTCCGGGTCGGCGACCGGGAGCGAGCGCAGCATGACCGCGTGGATCAGGGTGAAGATCGCGGTCGTGCCGCCGATGCCGAGCGAGAGCGTCAGGACGGCCGAGGCGGTAAAGACGGGCGAGAGACGGAATTGACGGATCGCGTAACGGATGGCGCCGACCGCGTTGTCCATGCGGATCGATTAGACGGCCTGGACCCGCCATCCGTTGACGCCGTACCGAATCTGCCTCTAGTCTTCGCGTAACGCGACGACCGGGTCGACTCGCGCGGCCCGTCGCGCCGGGAGCCACACGCCGACAAACGCCACCGCCGTGAGCAGAAGCGGCACGGCCGCGAAGACCAGCGGGTCGCGCGCCGTGACGCCGAACAGAAACGAGGCCACCACCTTCGTCAGCCCGAATGCCGCGGCGAACCCCATCGCGACGCCGACGAGCGCGACGGCCATCCCCTGGCGCACGACCATATTGCGCACGCTGTCGGTCGCTGCGCCGAGCGCCATGCGGATGCCGATCTCCTGCGTGCGCTGCTGCACCGAGTACGCCATCAGCCCATAAATGCCGATCGCCGCCAGCACCAGGGCGGATAGGGCGAAGGTCGTGAGCAGGATCATGTTGAAGTCGGAACGCGCGGTCGAGCGCGCGACCACGTCGTCCATCGATCGGGCGCGCGCCACGGGCATGCCGCCGGTTGCCGCGCGCAGCTCGCGCTGAATGTCAGCGTTCACCGCAAACGGTTCGCCGCGAGTCCGAACAATCCACGCGATCGGGGTGATGTCGAGCAGATTGGCGCTGTGCGCATCGGGCATCTGCGCCCACGGCACGTACATGATCGGATTGGGATCGCGGTTCAGCGCGCCATCGTGCACGTCGGCGACGACGCCGACGATCTGGCGACCGGCGAGCTCCATGCGCACGCCCAGGCCGCGCCCGATGGTGATGCGATCGGCCAGCGGATCCCCGTCCTGCCAGAAGCGTCTGGCCATCGTCTGATTGATAATCGCCACGCCCGGCGCGCCGGCCGCGTCCTGATCGGTGAACGCGCGGCCGCGCAGGATCGGAATCTTGAAGGTTTGAAAGTAGGTCGGCGAAATCGGCGCGAAGCCGCCGCCGCCGTGCGACGGCCCTTCGAGCGGCCGCCCTTCGATGATGAACCCCAGGCCGAATCCGCCGTCGAGCGGCAGGCAGCACGCGGCGGCTGCCGCCTCGACGCCCGGGAGCGCCTGCAGCCGTTCCGTCCCGTTTCGCATCGCCTGCGCGACGGCGGCGGCGGTCACGAAGGGGTCGCCGCGCAGGGACATGTTCAACGTCAGCACACGGTGCGCATCGAATCCCGGATCGACCGCTCGCAGCGCGAGAAACGTACGGATAAACAGCGCCGCGCCGACCAGCAGCACCAGCGCGAGCCCGATCTCGACGACGACCAGCACCGCGCGCGCTTTGTTCTGGCGAAAGCCGCTGCCCGATCGGCTGCTGCTTTCCTTGATGGCGCTATTGAGATCCGCGCGCGACGCCTGAATCGCCGGCACGACGCCGAATATCAATCCGGTTGCGAGCGCGACGACGGCGGTAAAGAGCAGGACGTGCCAGTCCACACCGACGCGCGAGCCAGCCAATCCAATGCGCGGAATGTTGCCTGGGTTGACCGCAAGGAGCGCGCGCATGCCGGCGATACCGATCACCAGACCGATTGCGCCGCCGACCAGCGCCAGCACCACGCTCTCCGTCAGCAGCTGCCGCACGATGCGACTGCGGCCGGCGCCGATCGCGGCACGGATCGCCATCTCGCGGCGCCGCACGGTGGCGCGCACCAGCAGCAGGTTGGCGACGTTGGCGCACGCGATCAACAGGACGAAGCCGACCGCACCGAGCAGCACCAGCAGCGACTGGCGCACGTTCCGCACCAGAAATGTCTGCATCTCGACGGCACCGAAGCCGTTTCTGGGGCCGAGCGCGTTGGGAAACGCTTCGCGAAACTCGCCCGCCGCGCGCTGCAGCGGCGTTGCCGCGGCGGCGAGGGTCATGCCCGGTTTGAGACGGGCGGCCGCGATGAAAAACTGGCCCTGCATGACGCTGTGGGGATCGATTTGAAACGGCAGCCACACGTCGGCCGGACCGGCCTGCGACTGAATGGCTTCGGTGTCGAACGGTCCGAGCACGCCAATCACGTCGTGCGGCTCGTTGTTCAATGAGATCGTCCGCCCCACGATCGCTGGATCGCCGCCGAAGCGCCGCCTCCAGAATCCGTCGCTGAGCACGACGAGACGACCGCCGCCGGGCGCGTCTTCCGACGCCGAAAACGTCCGGCCCACCGCCACCGGCGCGCCGAACAGGCGGAAGAAGTCGGCGCTCACGTGCGCGGTTTGAATCTGCTCCGGCTCGCCGTTGGTCAGGTTGACGGCGCTGAACCGGTACGCCGAGATGTCCTGAAACACGTCGGTCTGCCGCCGCCAGACGTTGAAGCGCGTCGGCGAGGCTCCGGGGAACGACCCTTGCGGAGCGGTATTCGTGAAAAACACCAGCCGTTCCGGATCCGGATACGGCAGCGGCCGCAACAGCACCGCGTTGACGACCGAAAAGATCGCGGTGTTGGCGCCGATACCGAGCGCCAGCGCCGCGACGGCCGCGCTGGTAAACGCGGGCGAATGACGCATCATCCGCAACGCGTGGCGCACTCTTTCAACTGAAAGGAACCGAATAATGCGATCGAGTACTGTCGCCCTTGCGATCGTTCTCGCGATCCTCGCCGCGCCCCTGCGAGGCGAGGTGATTGAAAGTACCGCCGCCGGCTTTCTCGTACGAAACACCGCCGCGATCAACGCACCGCCGGCGAAGGTGTACGGCGCGCTCACCGATGGAGTCGCGCGCTGGTGGGATCCGGTGCACACCTTCTCCCATGATGCGCGCAACCTCACGCTCGACGCGAAGCCGGGTGGCTGCTTCTGCGAGCGGTTGCCGGACGGAGGTGGCCTTGAGCACATGCGCGTCGTTTACGCATCACCCGGCAAGCTGCTTCGCCTGAGTGGCGCGATCGGGCCGCTGCAGGAAGCGGCGCTCGTCGGGACGATGACGTGGAATCTGTCGCAGGCCGGCGGCGGAACGACGGTCGAACTGATTTACGCGGTTGGCGGCTTCCGCGCCGGCGGTTTTCGCGACATCCCCACGGTCGTCGACGGGGTGCTCCGCGGGCAGCTGGCCCGGCTCAAGACGCTCGTCGAAACCGGTCGTCCCGATTAATGAAACCGTTTTTCATTGATCATGGTTGGACGCTTTGTCAAACGGAAGCAGCCGGAGAGCGACGAGGTAATTGAAGATGGCATCAGCGTCGATTGAGTGCGCGAGCGCGTTTGGGTGACCGTCGGCCGGCGACACCGCGAAGTTCGCGTTCGGATAACGGTTCAAATAATGCATGTAGTAGGGATAGGTGTTCACGAAGTGAAATCCCAGGCGCCGGCTTTCTCGCTCGAGAAGCTCGCGTTGGCCATCACGCCACTCGTCGCGTTCATAGTTGGAGACAACGCCCGGGTAGGCCTTCACGGTAAACACGACAAATGGAATGGCGCGCTCGCGCGCCGCACCAGCGAGCTGCTCGAGAGCGCGCACAACGCCTTTGGCGCCAACCATGTACCGATATTCCTGTGGCAGTGCCGGATCTTCATCGAGGTGCGCCGCCTCCTGTAGTGGAGTGGTGCGGTTATTGAAGTCGAATGGCGGCGGCTGCCGTGCTCCAAGCCCCGCGACACCCTCATAAACGGAGTACGCCAGGTCGAACACGTATGACCTGCGTAACGTTGCCAGGTCACTCGGGAGCCGCATGAAGTTCGGCACATCGTAGTCATTGGTGTTGAAGTTCAGGATAACGAGATCGGGCGCGTACTCGAGGCACCTCCGCACAAACGTTTCGGCCTCCATCGCAGTGTTGTAGCCTGGCACGGCGAAGTTGATGACCTCGAATTTCTGCGGACCGAATGTCTCGTTGAGGCGCCGTTCCAGCACTTTCAAGCCGCTGTCCTCGAATGGCACGCCCCACCCGAACAGCGACGAATCACCGACTCCGACGATCCGAAATGTACCGGGTTCTTTGCGCAGGCTGTACTCGTTGTCGTGAAGCCCCCGGGAGTTGATGAGGATCGACTGGCCCATGAATCGTCCACGAACGTTCGGCCTCAGTTCGTAGACGATGCCCGGGTGCCGGCTCGGCTGAACGATGTCGCCGAGATTCAGAGCGAGAAGCGAGGACTGCGCCTGAGCACGAGAGCTCTGCAGCTGCACATTCAGGGGCCGCCGATCGTCGTGCAGGTAGTGCGCGA
>QHWK01000535.1 GCA_003223775.1 Acidobacteriota bacterium | reverse complement strand
CAGCGTCAGTCGATCTCGAAGGCGAGGAACAGAATCTGGCCGCTGCGTTCGATCTGCAGCACCACCGCGCCGTGCGGCGGGATCGCGGCGGCGGCGTCGCGCAGGTCGGCGACCGACGCGACCGGCGTGCGGTTGATCGCGTAGATCGCGTCGCCGGCGACGAGCCCCGTGTCAGCGCCGTCGCCGGTGTCCGGCGTGCGGCCGACGACGATGACGCCGCACGGCAGGCGCAAGCCGCTCGCCGGCGCGCTCGCGTCTGGCGTCAGGTCCACGCCGAGGATCCCGAGCTGCGGCACCAGGCTGCGTACCGGATCGATGTGATCGGTGAGGCGATCGAAGTCGTGCGCCCGCTCGACGACGGCGACGTCGGTCGTGAAGTCGCCGTCGGGGCGCTTCACCTTGAATCGGACGACGTCGCCCGCGCTGCGCGTGAACAGATGGAACCCGAGCCGCGGCACGTTCGCGATCGGCTCGCCGTCCACGGCGGCGACGACGTCCCCGATGCGCAGTCCGGCGAGGGCCGCCGGGCTGCCCGGCTGAACGTCGGAGATCATCGCGCCCCAGTCCTGCGGCAGCTCGAGCCCGGCGGCGAGCGTCGGCGTGATCGTCTGCAGCAGGATGCCGATCTCGCCGCGATGCAGGTGCCCGTAGCGCTGCAGCTTCGGGTAGGCCAGGCCGACGAGCGCGCTCGGGATCGCGAAGCCGAGGCCCTGGCTGCCGCCGGAGTCCGACACGATGAACGTGTTGATGCCGACGACGCGGCCTTCGACGTCGACGAGCGGGCCGCCGCTGTTGCCGTGGTTGATCGGCGCGTCGGTCTGCACGTACACGAGCGGGTTGTCGACGTCGGGCTGGCGCGCGACCGCGCTGACGACGCCCATCGTGACGGAGTTGCGCAGACCTTCGGGGCTGCCGAAGGCGAACACGAGCTGCCCCTGCCGCACCGCGTCGTAGTCGGCGAGCGGCAGCGGCGGCGGCGACAGCGCCGCGTCGATCTTGAGGAGCGCCAGATCGATTTCCTTCGCGACGCCGACGATCGCCGCATCGATCCGGCGGCCATGCGACGCGAGCTGCGCGACGCCGCCGCTTTCGCGCGGGCCAGGCAGCACGACTTCGACCCGCCGCGCGTTGGCGACGACGTGCGCGTTGGTCATGATGTAGCCGCCCGCAGCGATGACCACGCCCGATCCCATGCTGCGCTGGCGGCCGATGACGAGGTCGGTGTCGGCGCGATCGCTCTGCTGCACCGGTCCGTAGCTCGTGACCAGCACCTGCACCACGCTCGTCGAGACGCGCTCGGTGAGCGCCGCGATCGATCCGTTCAGCAGCCGCAGCGCGTTGGTCTCCGCTGCCTGCTGCGCGCGCGCGGACGCGGCGGCGGCGGGCGTCAACGCGAGAACGAGGATCGCGATCCGGACGATGCTGTTCGTGGACGACATGAGCCTCTCGAGTTCTGGCGCTGCGCTTGCAGTTCGCCGCCGTTCTGTAGGGTTCGACGCCGAAAACGTGGCGGTAATGTGGCGGCTCTGTGACAATTCGGCGCCGCGCGAGCGTCCTCGCCGGAGCTCAGCTGTCAAGTTTCGGAGACGCTCGCCGAGGGAACGGGTGTGACGAACGGAGATGTGTCGGCGAAGCCGGCGCGGCGCGTGCTGATCGTCGAGGACGAGGCGCCGATCCGCGAATTGCTGCGGCTGCACCTGTCGCTCGCCGGTTTCGGCGTCGACGAGATCGGCGACGGCGCGGCGGCGCTCGATCGCCTGCGCGCCGAGCGCTACGACCTCGTCGTGCTCGACTTGATGCTGCCGGGCCTCGACGGCATCACGCTGTGCCGCGCGATTCGTGCGCAGGGGCCGAACGTCGCGACGCCGCTGCTGATGGTGACCGCGCGCGACACCGAGTCGGACAAGGTGCTCGGCCTCGAGAGCGGCGCCGACGACTACCTGGCGAAGCCGTTCGGCATCCGCGAGATGCTCGCGCGCGTCGGCGCGATCCTGCGGCGCAGCGAGCGCGCCGGGGCCGCCGTCGATCCGTCCAGGCGCGTGCACTCGCCCCACGTCGTCCTCGACGCGGATCGGCGCAACGCGATCGTGCGCGGCGCGCCGGTGGAGCTCACCAAGCAGGAGTTCGATCTGCTGTATCTGCTCGTCTCGCGGCCGGGCATCGTGTTCAGCCGCGCGGCGCTGCTCTCGAGGGTGTGGACCGACGACGTCTACGTCACCGAGCGGACGGTGGACAGCGTCATCAGCCGGCTGCGCCGCAAGATCGAGCGCGACGCGCAGGATCCGGAGCTCGTCCTGACGGCGTGGGGCGTCGGCTACAAGTTCGTCGACGTCGCGTGAACGACCTGTTCGATCTGCTGCGGCAGCGCGATCGTGAACGCCGTTCGCCCGGGCTCGCTCTCGACGTCGATCGCGCCGCGGTGGCGAGCGACGATCGCCTTCGCGATCGACAGCCCGAGGCCGCTGCGCGCGGACGTGCTCGCGCGCGCGGCGTCCACCTTGTAGAAGCGCTCGAAGACGAACGGAAGGTGCTCGGGAGCGATCCCCGTGCCCGAGTCGATCACGCGGATGATCGCCGACATGCGATCCATCTGCGCCGTCAGCTCCACGACGCCGCCGGCCGGCGTGTGGCGCAGCGCGTTGGCCGTCAGGTTCTCGATCACCTGCTCGAGCCGCTCGGGATCGGCGACGATCTGATCGGCCTCGTCGGCGACCGACGTGCGAAACTCGATCCGCTGCAGCTCGGCGTCGCGCTCGTGGCGCCGCACTATCTGCTCGAAGAGGCGCCCCACCGAGAAGAGCCGCACGTGCAGCCCGCCGACGCCGTTCTCGAGACGGGCGAGGTCGACGAGATCCTGCACGATGCGATCGAGCCGCAGCGTCTCGCGCTCGACCGTCGCGAGATAACGGTCGCGCGTCGCCGTGTCGAGCGCGACGTCCATGCGCATCGTCTCGAGGTAGCCGCGCATCGCGGTGAGCGGCGTCTTCAGCTCGTGCGACACGTCGGCGAGCATCTGGCGGCGGAGGCGATCGGAGGTCCCGAGCGCGTCGCTGCGCGCGGCGAGCTCCTCGGCCATGCGGTTGAACGCGCGCGCGACGCGCGCGATCTCGTCGCCGCCGACCTCCGGCGCCCGCGCCGTCAGGTCGCCCGATCCCAGGCGCTCGGTCGCGATCTCCAGCGCCTCGAGCTTGCGGCGCGCCGGGGCGAAGATGAGCGCCGCGGCGATCGTCGTCCCGACGATCAAGACGAGCGTGCCGGGCACCGACAGCATGCGCGTGAGGTCGCGCATCACCGGGCTGCCCGGCGCCATCGGCGGCAGCACGACCATGCCGCGCAGCTCGCCGCCGACCTGAATCGGCGCCGACACGGTCGGCGGCCCTTCGATGCGCGGCTCGTTCGCGCCGTCGAACGTGCGGCCGTG
>QHWK01000534.1 GCA_003223775.1 Acidobacteriota bacterium | reverse complement strand
GGATCATCGAGAACGGCAAGGGCCACCCGCGCGGCGCCGGCACCTTCGCCCGCGTGCTCGGCAAGTACGTGCGCGAGGAGAAGGCCCTCAGCCTGATGGACGCGGTGCGCAAGGCGTCGCTGATGCCGGCGCAGCGGCTCGAGGCGTTCGCGCCGGCGATGCGGCAGAAAGGCCGGCTGAGCGCCGGCGCCGACGCCGACATCGTCGTCTTCGATCCGGGACGCGTGATCGACAAGGCGACGTTCGAGAACGCGGCGCAGTACTCGGAGGGGTTTCGCGACGTGCTCGTGGAAGGCACGTTCGTCGTCCGCGACGGCAAGCTGCAGGAGGGCGTGATGCCCGGGCAGGCCATCCGCGCGCGGTGAACGTCGTTGTAGGGCGACCCTTTTAGGTCGCATGTAGGGCGACCCTTTCAGGGTCGCCAGTGTAGGGCGACCCTTTCAGGGTCGCCGGTGGGGTTTCATGGCTGACACGAAGCTCGTTGGACAGAACTACACCACACCCGATCTGATCGCGAAGGTCACCGGCCGCGCGAAGTACGCGGAAGACTATCGCGCTGACGGGATGCTCTTCGCCAAGCTGCTCATGAGCCCGATGCCGCACGCGCGGGTCCGCCGCATCGACACGCGCGCCGCGCTCGCGATGCCCGGCGTGAAGGCGATCATCACCGCCGACGATCTGCCGGATCTCCGCGGCGCCGAGCGGGCGCTCACCAACGAGCCGCTCTACCAGGGCGAGCCGATTCTCGCGCTCGCCGCCGTCGACGAGGCGACCGCGGTGGAGGCGATCGAGAAGATCGAGATCGATCTCGAGCCGCTGCCGTTCGTCGTCGATCCAGTGGAGAGCCTCCGGCCGGCCGGCGCGAACGCGCGCACGGACGGCAACGTGTGGTTCCCGCCGCCGCCCGCCGCCGGCGGCGCGGCCGGCGGTCCGCCGCGGCCGAAGATCCAGACGCTGAAGTGGACCGAGCAGGATTTCGCCGGCGCCCCCGAAGGCGGCCTGCCGATGGGGAAGGCCGCGGACGAATGGTCGTACGGCGACCTCGAGGCCGGCTTCAAGAGCGCCGCGATCGTCGTCGACGAAACCTTCGTCGTGCAGTCCACCGGCCACCAGCCGATGGAGACGCGCAGCGCGATGGCCTACTGGCAGAACGGCAAGCTGTTCCTGCACGGATCGACGCAGAGCGTCGCGCGCACGCTCGATCCGCTCGCGAGCTGGCTCGGGATGGACGCGGCGAACATCGTGCTCGTCAGCGAGTACTGCGGCGGCGGCTTCGGCAGCAAAGGGGCCGGCGCGATCTCCATGGTGGTTCCGGCGCTCCTCGCGAAGAAGGCGGGCGCGCCGGTGATGATGCGCATCAGCCGCGAAGAAGAGCATTACATCGGCCGTGCGCGCACCGGCATGGTGGGCCGCGCGCGCGCCGGCTTCGCGAAGGACGGCCGCATCACCGCGCTCGATCTCTTCATCGTCGAGGACAACGGCGCGTACGGCCCGATGGGCGATCACAGGTCCGCGGCCAACGCGGCGTCGCTCATCTGGCAGCCGCTCGCGATGCGCTTCCGCGGCCTCGCCGTGATCACGAACACGCCGCCGCGATCGCAGCAGCGCTCGCCGGGGCCGATGCAGGCCAACGCGATCATGGAGCCGGTCGTCACGAAGGCCGCGAAGAAGCTCGGGATCGATCAGCTCGCGATCCGCCGCATCAACTCGCCGGAAGGCAAGGCGCTCTATGGCCCGCCGCGGCCGAACGGCGAGCGCGGGCACATCACGAGCGCGTTCGTGAAGCAGGCGATCGATCGCGGCGCCGAGCTGTTCAAGTGGGACGAGCGCAAGGCGCGGTCGGGCAAACGCGACGGATCGACGGTGCGGGGCGTCGGGGTCGCCGTCGGCCCGCACGGCGCGGGATCGATCGGCTACGACGGCTTGATGACGATTCGGCCCGACGGCAAGCTGTACGTCCAGTCGGGCGTCGGCAACCTCGGCACGCACTCGTGTATCGATCTCGCGCGCGTCGCCGCCGAAGCGCTGGCGATGCCGTGGGACAAGGTCGTCGTCAACTGGGGCAGCACGGCGAAGAACATTCCGTGGTCCGCGATGTCGGTCGGCAGCCAGACGACGCACGCGATGACGCGCGCGAACCTGGCGGGCGCCGTCGACGCGCGTCTCAAGCTGCAGGAGATCGCCGCGCACGATTTCGGCGGCCAGCCGTCGGACTACACGCTCGGCGGCGAGCGCGTCTACCGGCGCGACAACCCGTCGCGCGGCCTCGCCTACGCGCAGGCGGCGCAGCGCGCGATCGCGCTCGGCGGCAAGTACGACGGCCACGAGGTGCCCGACGACATCCATCCGATGACCAAGAAGTCGGCGGCGGCGCTCGCCGGACTCGGCCTGATGGGCGTTGCGAAGGACACGTATCGCCACGACGGCGACACCTACTCATTCGTGGTCGGCTTCGCGGAGGTGGAGGTGGACGTCGAGACCGGCCACACGCGCGTCGTCGACTACCTCGCGGTCGGCGACGTCGGCACGGTCGTCAACCCGCGCAGCCTGCATGGCCAGCTGCTCGGCGGGATCAACCTGGGCATCGGGCACGCGCTGCAGCAGAAGTGGGTCTACGACCAGCACTACGGCGTGCCGCTCGCGAAGCGCTTCTACCACACGAAGCCGCTGACGATGCTCGACATTCCCTCGACGATGCACACCGAGGCGCTGGGAATCGCGGATCCGGAAACGCCCGTCGGCGCGCGCGGCGTCGGCGAGCCGCCGGTCGGCGCCGGCTACGGCTCCGTGCTGAACGCGATCGCCGACGCGGTGGGCGAGGAGATCTTCCGCCGCGCCCCGGTGATGGCCGACATCGTGCTCACGTCGCTCGAGAACGGCCGACGCAT
>QHWK01000533.1 GCA_003223775.1 Acidobacteriota bacterium | reverse complement strand
CGCAACATCGTGCGCGGCGTGAACCCGCCGGGGCAGATCTGGGTGATCGCGAACCTCAGAGCCGAGGTGAACGAGGACGGCAGCATCGAGGTCGCGGGCCGCGGTCTGCTGCTCGGCGGCGGCAACAACGTTGGGTTGAACGGCAACCAGCGGGTGTTCGCCACGTTGATCTGCTCGGCAACCGCGCCATTCGCGCAGTTCAGCACGCCGACCACCGGAGTCGCGCTCGAGGCCAACGGCGATTTCCGAATCGAGGACACGCTGACGCCGACGCCGCCGTCGCCGTGCGCGAGCCCGGTGCTGCTGATTCGCAATCCCGCCGGCGCCTGGTTCGCGGCGGGAATCCTGAAGCTGAACTGATCAGGACGTCGCGGAGTACACGGATCGGGATTACGACTCGGGATCCCTGACGCGCGCGAGGTCATCGCGCGGCGTATGATCGCGCGCGTGATCCGCACGTTGTCGGCGGTGTTTGTTGTCGTATACATGTGCGAGGCCGCCGCCGGGCTGCGCGCGGGCGCGCAGCCGGCGGCCGGCTCCATCAACGGCCGCGTCGTCGACTGGAACGGCGCGATGCCCGGCGTCGCGATTCGCGGCCGGCCGGCCGGCGATCCCGCCCCGCGCGCGTTCGAAGCGATCACCGACACCGACGGCGCGTTTGCGATCCCGAACCTCGGCGCCGGCGACTACGAGCTCCAGGTGATGGCGCCCGTCTCCGAGACGACCACGGACCGCCGCGTGCACGTGGCGGCCGCCCAAATCACGCCGCTCACGATCGAGATCTACCGGGGCTGCGATACGTTTGCCGACGAACGTGGCAGCACGACGAACACCGATCTGCGGGAAGTCATCGGCCTCGCCATCCACGAATCGCTGAACGGCGCATTGCCGTACGACGACGTGCACGTGTTTTCGACCGCGAACGTTCCGCGCGACGTCGATCTCGCGAAGGTTCTTCCGCGCGGCTGGGAGGTGCTCACTCCTCAGCGCATTCGTGCGCGCGCAGACCTCAGGGACGGCGTTTCGTACTTGAAGATCGGCAGAATCCACGCGCGGGGCGGCTGCATCGCCGTCGCGATCGACGAGGCCGTCGAGCCGAGGAAACCCGCTCCGCACATCGTGCTTCTCGGCGGCGCGGGGCTGATGAACGAGTACAGACGGACGCCCGGCGGGTGGCAGAAAAAGCGCGTTTACCTGTACGAGATCTGAAACGGCGCCGGGATGCGCGTCGTCAGTGGCGCGAGCGGCCCGGTGCCGCCGCGCCGGCCGCGACATATCCGGCGCGTGTCCGGACGACGAGCGGCTCGGCGCCGCGCGCCTCGAGCCTGATCCGTCGATACGTGCCGTCGAGCGTCTGATTGGTCGGCGTGTAGGCGATCGTGTATTGATTGCGGATCTGCCGCGCGAGATCGCCGACGGCTGCATCGAGCGCGTCGGCCGTCGCCGGATAGTACGCGGCGCCGCCGGTGTGCTGCGTCAACCGATCGAGCTCGCGCCGCCCGTCCTTTGCGTCCGCCGACTCGGGATCGCGGAAGACGCCAACGGCGTACACGGCGCTGTCGTTGAATATGCCTTGACCGGCCGTTGGTCGTTACCATAGATTTCTATGGTAATGCTGCGACGCCGCCGCAAGCCGGACGCGCTGCAAGGCACGCTCGATCTCCTGGTCCTCAAGACGCTGAGCCGCGGGCCGCAGCACGGCTACGGCATCGCGGCGCACGTCGAGTCAATCTCCGGCGACATCCTCCGCGTCGAGGAGGGCTCGCTCTATCCCGCGCTCCATCGCATGGAGCATCTGGGCTGGATCGCCGCCGACTGGCAGACGACGGCGAACAACCGGCGCGCGCGGATCTACAAGCTGACGCGCGCGGGGCTGAAGCGCCTCGACGAAGAGGAGCTGCGCTGGGAACGGCTGACGAAGGGCGTCGGCAAGGTGCTGCGCTTCGCGTAAGGGACAGCGATGGGATGGATCCGCCGCCTGCGAAACACGTTCGCGAGCGCCGAGGGGGACTTCGACGAGGAGCGGCGCTTCCACATCGCCGAGCGAACCGACGACTACGTCAGGCGCGGCATGGCTCCCGAAGCGGCGCGGCGCGCGGCGCTCGCGCGGTTCGGCGCTGTGACACTCGCGAAGGAACGCACGGGGGACGCCGACATGTTTCGCTGGATCGACGACATTCGCCGCGACGCGGCGTACGCGCTGCGCATGCTGCGGCGGAATCCCGGGTTTTCCCTGCTCGCGACGCTCTGCCTCACGCTCGGCATCGGCGCCAACGCCGCCGTGTTCAGCTGGATCGAAGGCATCCTGCTGCGGCCGTATCCGCTCGTGGTCGATCAGGACCGCCTCGTCGCGGTGACCGGCACCAATCGCGGCGCGCGCCCTGACCGGGACGACGTGTCGTGGCCCGACTGGATCGATCTTCAGCGCAGCAGCACGCTCGCCGACGCGTTCATCGCCGAGAAAATCACGGGGACGACGCTCAGCGTCGGCGATCGCGCCGAGCGCGCGACGGGCAGCATGGTCTCGGCGAACTACTTCGACGCGATCGGCGTGCGTCCGATTCTCGGCCGCGGATTCGACGCGGGCGAGGACTCCGGTCGCAACGCGCATCCGGTGGCGGTGATCAGCTACGAGACGTGGCAGAACCGCTTCCGCGGCGATCCCGACGTCGTCGGCAAAACGCAGGTGCTCGCCGGCCTGCCGCACACGATCGTCGGCGTGGCGCCGAAGGGCTTCTACGGCACGTTCGTCGGCTACGCGTTTCAGTTCTGGGTGCCGGCCTCGATGCAGGGGCAGTTCGACGCCGGCGTCTACAAGCTCGAGGATCGCGGCGCCCGCTGGATCGAAGGCTACCTGCGGCTCAAGCCCGGCGTGACGATCGAGCAGGCGCAGGCGGAGATGTCGAGCATCGCGGCGCGTCTCGAGGCCGAGTACCCGGAGACGAACCGCGGCCGCGGCGTCAGGCTGTACCCGCTCTGGCAGACGCCGTTCAACAACGCGGGCGCGCTTTTGCCGACGCTCGGCGTCGCGCTCGTCGTCGTCGTCGCGGTCCTCCTGATTGCGTGCGCCAACGTCGGCAATCTGCTCCTGCTGCGCGGGTTCGCGCGGCAGCAGGAGATGACGATTCGCCTCTCGCTCGGCGTCGGGCGCGCGCGGCTCGTCAGGCAACTGATGACGGAGGGCCTGATCCTCGCGGCGATCGCCGCCGCGGGCGGGCTCGTCGTCGCGCGATGGCTGCGCGACGCGCTCGCGCTCTTGACGCCGCCGCGCGGCGGCGTCCTGCTGCGCCTACCCGGAGAGATCGACTGGCGCGTGATTGCCGCCAGCGCCGCGCTGTGCGTGGTGTCGACGATGTTGTTCG
>QHWK01000532.1 GCA_003223775.1 Acidobacteriota bacterium | reverse complement strand
CGCGATCGCGTCGTGGACGACGAAGTTCCTGCTCGGGTTCCTGCCAACGTCCGAGACGCCGCATGTGATCACCGGCGCGATCGATTACCGCGTGCTCGCATTCAACTTCGCGCTGTCGCTCGCGACCGGGCTTCTCTTCGGTCTCGCGCCCGCGCTGCGTTCGACGAAGCCGAACCTCGCGCCCACGCTGAAGGATCAAGTCGGCGCGGTGGCGGGCGGCGGCGTCCGCATGCGCAAGGCGCTCGTCGTGGCGCAGGTGACGATCTCGGTGCTGCTGCTCATCGGCGCCGGGCTCTTCATCCGCACGCTCCAGAATCTGAGGCTGATCGATCTCGGCATCAAGCCGGAGAGCCTGATCGCCTTCAACATCTCGCCGGCGATCAGCGGCTACACGCCGGAGCGGATTCCCGCCCTGTACAAATCGCTCGTCGAGCGGCTGTCGGCGCAGCCCGGCGTCCAGGCGGTGGCGTTCGCGAACGTCGGTCTGCTCGAGGGCAACGAGTGGGACAGCACGATGGCCGTCGAAGGCTATCAGGCCAAGCCGGGCGAGCAGATGAACCCGTACTGCAACTCGATCAGCCCGGGCTACTTCAGGACGATGGGGATTCCGGTGCTCGTTGGCCGCGAGTTCGAGGCGCGCGACGAAGGCGCGATGCCGAAGCCGTCCGACCCGAACGCCAACGACGGACGGGGCAACGGCTACCGCCACGCGATCGTCAACCAGAGCTATGCGAAGCGCTTCTTCGGCGACAGGGGCGCGATCGGCCGCCACATCGGCTTCGGCCTCAATCCGGGCACCCCGACGCCGCTCGAGATCGTCGGCGTCGTCCGCGATTCGAAGTACACCGGCGTCCGCGACGAGGTCCCGCAGCAGGTGTTCTTTCCGCTGCTCGAGGAGCGGACGCCGTCCTCGATCGTCGTCTACGTCCGCGCGCTGGGCGATCCCGCCGCCGCGTTCGCGGCCGCGCAGCGCACGATGCACGATCTGGATTCGAACGTGCCGGTCTACAACCTGCGGACGCTCGAGCGGCAGATCGACAGGTCGCTGCTCGTCGAGCGGTTCATCGCGACGCTCTCGACCGCCTTCGGTGTCCTCGCGACGCTCCTCGCGGTGATCGGCCTGTACGGCGTGATGGCGTACACCGTCGCGCGCCGCACGCGCGAGATCGGCGTGCGGATGGCGCTCGGCGCGGTGCAGGGCGACGTCGTGTGGCTCGTGATGCGCGAAGTGCTGGCGCTCGTCGGCCTCGGCGTCGCGATCGGCCTCGCCGCCGCGTGGGGCCTGAACCGCGTCGTCGGGAGCGTGCTTTACGGCGTGAGCGCCACCGATCCGCTGACGATCGCCGCGGCATGCGCCGTGCTCGCGTTCGTCGCCCTCGCCGCCGGGTACGTGCCCGCCCGCCGCGCGACGCGCGTGAATCCAGTCCTCGCTCTCAGATACGAATAGACGACGATCAAACGCAGAACCCGCAGAACGCGCAGAAAAGATTGGCTCTGCGGTTCTGTAGGGCGACCCTTTCAGGGTCGCCTCTCGGCGAGGCTGAAAGCCTCGCCCTAGATCAATCCACGTCGTACTGTCGGAACGTCAGATTGAATCGCCCTTCGAGATCGAGCTCGCGCGGCGCGGTGCCGGGCTCGATGCGCGAGACGCCGTGATAGCGGAGACGCGCCGGCCCGCCGAAGACGAACGCGTCGCCTGATTCCAGCCGCCGCGCCTCCACTGGATCTTTTCGCTTCAGCCCGCCGAAGAGAAACCGCGCGGTGTCGCCGAGCGACAAGGACACCACCGGCAATCCGGCGGCGAGCGATCGCTCCGCTTCGTCCTTGTCCTGGTGCAGCCCCATGCGGCCGTCGGCGTCGTAGTAATTGAGAATGCAGAGGTCGGGCGCGAACGGCATGCCGACCTCGCGCGCGAGCGTCTCGGCGACGCGGCGGAACGCGGCGGGCAGCGGCGGCGCGGGAAGATCGTCGAAGTCGGAGCGTGTCGGCTCGTACGCGTAGGTCTTGCCGTTCCAGTGGCGGCCGAGGCAGAGCATGCGGACGTGCATCCTGCCGCCGCCGCGCACGACCGGCACATAGGCCGGCACGGGGCCGTCCACGAGCGCGCGGCACTCGGCCACCAGCGCGCGCTGATCCTCGAGCGTCAGGCGGCGGTGCAGATGGAATGCGCCCGGCGCGATCTCCACGGTTTTACGTTACCATTGCCGGCCGTGAGACGACGACCGAGGCAGAGCCCGCGGAGCCCGCAGAGAAAGATGTTTCTGCGTGCTCTGCGGGTCCTGCGTTCAACCGTCGCGATCGTCGCGGCGCTGGGCCTGCCGCGCGCCGCCGCCGCGCATCCGGTGCCGTTCAGTTATCTCGATCTCCGCCTGCAGCCGGATGCGATCGAAGGCTCCCTCGTCGTCCACATCTTCGATGCGGCGCACGATCTGAACGTGGAGCCGGCGGAGCGGCTCCTCGATCCGTCGGTGGCGCTCGCGCGATCGGCCGAGCTGACGGCGCTGTTGGCGCCGCGGCTGTCGGTCAGCGCGGACGGCCGTCCGCTGACGCCGCAGTGGCTCGCGCCCGACGTCCTGCGCGATCGCCAGTCGCTGCGGTTTCCCGTGCGCTTTCCGCTCGCGAAGCGCCCCGGATCGATCGCGGTGGCCGCCTGGATGTTTCCGTACGACCCGGTGCACCAGACCTTCCTCAACGTGTACGAAGGCGAGGCGCTCACGCAGGCGATTCTCGACGCCGGACGTCCGCGCTTCGAGTACTTCGCCGGCACGCGGCAGGGCGCGCTGGCGGTGATCGAGAAGTTCCTGCCCTCGGGAATCCACCACATCCTCATCGGCCCCGATCACCTGCTGTTCCTCGTCGGCCTGCTGCTGCTCGGCGGCACGATCCGCCAGCTCGCGGTGATCGTGACGTCGTTCACCATCGCGCACAGCATCACGCTGTCGCTCGCGGCGCTGAACATCGTGACGCCGCCGACGCGCATCATCGAGCCGGCCATCGCGCTGAGCATCGTCTACGTCGGCGCCGACAACCTGCTGATCAGGGACGGCCGCGACGTGCGCGCGTGGATCGCGTTCGCGTTCGGCTTCATCCACGGCTTCGGGTTCGCCAACGTGCTGCGCGAGATGGATCTGCCGGCGCGCGCGCTCGGCTGGTCGCTCTTCGCGTTCAACGTCGGGGTCGAGATCGGCCAGCTGCTCGTCGTCGTCGTCGTGGCGTCGGCGCTCACGGCGCTGCGCGCGCGGAGCGAAGCCGCGGGGCGGCAGCTCGCCTTCGCAGGATCGATCGTGGTCATCGCGGCGGGCGCGTTCTGGTTCGTCCAACGGGTCTTCTTTCCTGGAGGCATCTCATGAGACGTGGAATCGTGCTCGGCGTGCTCCTCGCGCTCGGCGCGCTGGCGGTGGTGAAGGCGCAGCCGCCTGCCCCCGACCCGAACGCGCCGAAGATCGTCGAAGTGGACAAGGTGAAGGACAACCTCTACGTGCTGAAAGGCGGCGGCGGCAACACTGCGGTCTTCGTCATGGCGAACGGCGTCACCGTCGTCGACGCGAAGAACCCCGGGTGGGGAAAGCCGATCCTCGACAAGATCAAGACGCTCACCGACAAGCCGGTGACGATGCTGATCAACACGCACACGCACGGCGACCACGTGAGCGGCAACGTGGAGTTCCCGGCGACGGTCGACGTCGTGGTGCAGGAGAACACCAAGGCGAACATGGAGAAGATGGACATCTTCAAGCAGAACGACAACCGCGGCATGGCGAAGCGCACCTTCAAGGACAAGATGACGATCGGCAAGGGCGCCGACGAGATCGACCTCTATTACTACGGCCCCGGCCACACCAACGGCGACGCGCTCGTCGTCTTCCCGGCGCTGCGGACGGCGCACATCGGCGATCTGTTCGCCGGCAAGAACCTGCCGCTCGTCGACGGCGCGAACGGCGGCAGCGTGCTGCACTATCCGGGCACGCTCAACAAGATGCACAGCAGCGTCAAAGGCGTGGACACGCTGATCAACGGCCACAGCAACACGACGACGACATGGGCCGACTTGAAGGAGTTCGCGGACTTCAACCAGGACTTCCTCACGTGGGCGCAGGGCGAGCTGAAGGCGGGCAAGACGCCCGAGCAGGCGGCGCCTGGCTGGAAAGTCCCCGAGAAGTACAAGGGGTACTCGTCGCAGGTCGCGGCGCTCTTCGGCGGCCTGCCCGGGCGCATTCAGCGCCTGCAGGACGAGATGAAGAAATAAGAGGAGGTGTCCGTGAAACGCGCGATCGCGCTCGCGATACTCGTAACGTGCGGCGGGCTCACGCTCGCGGCGACGCAGCCGGCGCAGCAGGGACCGAAGGTCGTCGAGGTCGAGAAGATCAAGGACAACCTGTTCATGCTGAAAGGCGGCGGCGGCAATACGGCGGTCTACGTCGGCGCCGCCGGCGTCACCGTCGTCGACGCGAAGAACCCGGGCTGGGGCCAGCCGATCCTCGACAAGATCAAAGAGCTGACGCCGAAGCCGGTGACGCTCCTGATCAACACGCACACGCACGGCGACCACGTGAGCGGCAACGTGGAGTTCCCGGCGACGGTCGACGTCGTCGTGCAGGAGAACACGAAAACCAACATGGAGAAGATGGACATCTTCAAGCAGAACAATGGCAAGGGGATGCCCAAAAAGACCTTCAAGGACACGATGACGCTCGGCAGCGGGAAAGATCGCGTGGACCTGTATTACTTCGGGCGCGGCCACACCAACGGCGACGCGTGGATCGTCTTCCCGGATCTGCGTGTCGCGCACGCCGGCGACATCTTCTCGGGCAAGAACCTGCCGCTGCTCGACATGAACAACGGCGGAAGCGGCGTCGAGATCGGCGACTCGCTCGCCAAGGCGCACGCGGGCATCAAGAACGTGGACGGCGTCATCACG
>QHWK01000531.1 GCA_003223775.1 Acidobacteriota bacterium | reverse complement strand
TCGCGCTAGACACACGCGTCATGAATCTGTTCCAGCGTTTCGCGAAGACCGTGGCGTCGCGACCAGGCGGGATACTCGCCGACGAACCGCTGAACCGACGTGATCCACCACGCATGATCGCCGGCTCTGTGGCGATCGCTGCACGTGTACCGCAGCGGGCGCCCGGCGATCTCCTGACAGAGATCGATCGCTTCGAGCACCGAGCAGCTCGACCTCCGTCCGCCGCCCATGTTGTAGACCTTGCCGATTCCCGGATTCTGCACGACCTCCCACATCGCGGCGACGAGATCTTCGCTGTGGATGTTGTCCCGCACCTGCTTGCCGCCGTACCCGTGGATCGTGTACGCCGCGCCCGCAACGGTGCACCTCATCAGATGGGACAGGAAGCCGTGCAGCTCGACGCCGGCGTGCGCGGGGCCCGTGACGCAGCCGCACCGGAACACCGCCGTCTTCATGCCGAAGTGACGCCCGTACTCCTGCACCGTCAGATCCGCCGCCGCCTTGCTGACGCCGTACGGCGAATGCCGCGACTGATCGAGGCTCATCGTCTCGTCGATGCCGTCGTAGTCGCGATGTCCGCGCGGCAGCTCCATCCGGCGATCGAGCTCGACGAGCGGCAGCGCGTTCGGCGCGTCGCCGTACACCTTGTTCGTGCTCGTGAAGACGAACGCGGCATCCGGGGAATGCGCGCGCGTCGCTTCGAGCAGGTAGAGCGTGCCGAGCGCATTCACCTCGAAGTCCACCACCGGCTCGCTCGCCGCCCACTCGTGCGACGGCTGCGCGGCGGCATGGACGACCGCGGCGAGGCTTCGGCCGCAGCGCGCGAACACGCGATCCACCGACGCGCGGTCGCGGACGTCGAGATCGCGGTGCGTGTAGAAGCGGCAGTCGGATCCCGTGACGATGACGACCGACATGCCTCAGGATCCGGTCTTCAGCCGAGGGCCGGCCGCCGCGCACAAGCGAAGCATCCTGAACAGATTCGACGCCACGCCGACCATCTTGCTGACGCCGTGCACGCGCTCCTGATAATGCACCGGCACGTCGACGATCGCGAGCTGCAGGCGCCCGGCGCCCAGGAGCAGCTCGTGATCACCCCAGCGATCCTGAACGCCCCACGACCCGAGCTGCGCCTCGATGCGCTCCCAGTCGCGCCGCCATAACGCCTTGGTCCCGCACAGCGTGTCCTTGACGGGATGATCGAGCAGATACGAGAAGATCGCGCTCATCATCCGGTTGCCGATGACGTGGCTCCGGCTCATCGCCGACTTCTGCATCGGATAGGCCATCCGCGAGCCGTTGGCGAGCTCGGCGCGTCCGTCGGTCAGCGCGCGGACGAAGTGCGGCAGCTCCTCGGGCATCACCGTGAGATCGGCGTCGAGGATGATCAGGATATCGCCGCGGCTCGCGCGGAACCCGGTCCACACGTTGTCGGCCTTGCAGATCCCCGGGCCGTCGATCAATCGGATATCACGATCGGGATTGCGCGCGATCGCGCGGCGAACCTCGTCGCCCGTGCCGTCGGTCGAACGGTCGTCGCAGAACAGGATCTCAGTATGCCGTCCGAGACGCGGCATGCGCTCCACCGCCGCGGCCACGTTTCCCCGTTCGTTGCGGCACGGCACGACGACCGACACGCTGACGCTGTCGGCGGACACGGCCTTCGGCTCCGGGCGCGCGACGACGACCGACACCATGCACAGCTTCGAGACGAGCGGCAGGCACGCCGCGATCCGGTTCACGAGCTCCGACACGAACGGGATCCGCATCGGCATCAGGATCAGACGATGCGTGCGCACGACGCGGAAGCCCGCCGTCTGCAGCAGGCCATGCACATCGCCCTCCGCGAACGCGAGCCGCCGCCGCCACAAGCGGGTGTAGCCGCAGACGACGATGCGGGTGTGCGGCTCGCACAGCGGGACGAGGCGCTCGATCCCAGCGACGAGGTCGACCGTGTCGGAGAGATCGTTGACGAGGATGTAGTCGAATCGCTCCGGCAGATCGAGGCGGTCGGGATCGGACTGGATGAACGTGAAGCGCGGGTAGCGCGCGCGCGCAGCCTCGACGAGCGGTTGTCTGCTCTCGACGCCGACGCCGTACGACGGCGACACCGCGTCGAGAAGGCGTCCGGTCTCGCAGCGGATGTTCAGGATGCGTGCGCCGGGCTCGACAATGAACCGCAGAAGGCGACAAACGCTCTCCGCGCAATAGTCCGAGTCGGGCCGCCATCGTGTGATCCTCGGGACGCCGCGCACGAGCGCTGGTGGGGCGGCCCTCGGGAGGACCGCCCCGGCGGTTGACGCGACCGCTAGAACCGGAACGTCGCGCCCAGTCGTGCGACGCGCGCCGGCAGGATGCCGCCGTTGACGCCCGTGGCGTACAGATACGTCGGCCCCGACTGGAAGTTGTACTGGTTCGGCGCGTTCGAGTTGAGCGCGTTGAAGACGTCGAAGTTGGCGCCCAGACGGATCTTCGCGCCGACCCGGAACTCCTTGCCCGCGCGCAGGTTCAGCACGTTGAGCGGCGGGCCGATCACCGATCCGAACGGCGTCGCGCGAACACTCACGGTGCCGAGCTGCGAGATCGGCGTGCCGCCCGCCGGATCCGCGGTCCCGAAGAGCACTGTTCGCGCGCCCTTGGCACCCTGTTTGGACTGCATCGACGCCGCGAGGAGCACGTCCCACGCCATCTTGTAGCTGACGTTGAACTCGCCGCCCCATCCCCAGGTCGTGTCCAGCGCGTTATAGGCGTCCTGCGGCGCGTTGAACGTGTCGACGACCCAGCGATGGTTCTTCACCCAGAAGATGGACGCCGATCCCTGCCATCGCCGCGTCGGGCGCTTGACGACAGTGAACTCGAGCGTGTGGAACGAGTTCGGATTCGGATTGTTCGTGGCCACGTTCTGGACAAACGCGATACCGCGGTACGCCGGGTCGTAATCGAAGAAGGTGATCGGCGCCGCATCGTCCGCGGAGCCGAGCACGCCGTCCGGTCCGGGATCCTTGCGCGTAATCGGAATATTGTAGGCGGCCGGCGGACGCAGCACGTTCGGTCCCGGCAGCGTGTACTGATGGCTGACGTGCCTGTAGACATACGAGGTCGTGAACCCGATGTTCGCCGCGAGCTGACGCTCGTAGCTGCCGCTGTATTCCTGCCACAGCGGCTGCTCGAGCGAGGACGTGATCTTGTTGCCGACGGCGCCGTTGACGCTGACGAAGTCCGCGCCGTTCAGATCGAGGTTCACTTCGCCCGGCTGATAGAGATTGTCGTTGTTCAGATCGTGCCATCGGAACGTGGCGTACTGCAGCGCGTTCTGGTTGTAGTTGATGCCCTGCTGCGCGCCGAACACGTAGCCGTACGTGCCGCCGAACACCTTGATCACGCCCAATGCGCCGCCGTCCCACGCCACGCCGACGCGGGGACTGAACCGCGTCCACGACGACAGCGTTTGAAATGGAAACGAGCCGCCGGGCCAGACGGTCGGAAAGTCGGGACTCGCCTCGCGGCTCTGCGCTGGCAGGTAGGTGTGGTCGTAATCCCACCGCAGCCCGAGGTTCATCGTGAGCGAGTTGGAAAGCCGCCACGTGTCCTTCACATAGAGCCCGAGCATCTGCGCCATGTCGAAGGGCACGACCGGCTCGTCGTAGATTCGTATCTGCACGGGCGTATTGGGTTTGCCGAGCACGGTCTGATCGAGCAGCACGTAATCGCCGAGGTTGGCCGCGTTCGCCGGATACTGCCACGCCTCGTGATCGTGCTGGTAGGTCAGACCCAGCTTGAACTCGTGGTGTCCGTTGAGAAACGTCTCCGGCATCAACGTGTAGCCCGCGTCCACGGCGATGCGATCCTGCGGACGAAGTTTCGTTCCGGGATTCGATTCGCCGGTCACCAATCCGGACGTCAGATCCAACCGGCTCGGCGTCTGCGTGAACCCGTACTTCTGTGCCTGACGGCTTGAGGAGTAGTCGGACCACCAGCCAGCGTAGCCGCCGACAACGTTGAAGACCGACCGCGCCCCGACGTGCTGGAACTCGCCCCGATTGACCGACGTCGGGTTGCTGTAGTCCGACGTCGACTCGAGCGGCGTGAACTGGCCCGCGCCATCCTCGCCCACGAACTTGTTGCCGCGCTGCCAGACGTAGTTCACGCGATTGTTCTGCGAGAGCTGGAAGGAGTACTTCTGCGCGACCTGCCACACGCCGGTGCGCGCGTAGGCGATCGGCTCGTCTCCCGTCAGATACCTGCCGTCGGGTCCCGGATTGGCGACGAAGCCGGTGATGCCGGTGTTCTTCTGCTGAGTCCCTGCGAGCGCAAGTGATCGTCGAGGTTGTTGGACTGGAGCGTCGGCGACTCGTCTTCCACTTTGACGAGGCTGTGGAAGTCGTTGCCCCCCGATTTGATCACCGCCACCATCGAGATGCCCGGCGTCATCGTCTCCGCGTCGTTGCCCGACGTGCGGATCGTCGTCTCCTCCAGCGTGTCGGAGTTGAAGTAGACGCCGGAATTCTGATCGTCGCTCAGCACGATGTTCATGCCTTCGAATAGCAGCCGCGGCTGCAGCGCCACGCCGCCGGCCGAGATGTTCTGCCGGTTGGCCATGTTGCTGCCGCCGACGTCCGGCGTGCCCGCGAGCGTCACGCCCGGCGCCATGCTGTAGATCATCGAGAGATCCTGTCCGCGCGGGATCTCGTTGAGCGTCTCCTTCGTGAAGCTCACCGCCGTGGACGTCGACGTGACGTCGATGACGGGCGCCTGTCCGCTCACCGTCACCGTCTCGGCGACGGTCCCGACTTTCAGCGTGGCGTCGACGCGCGCGGAAAAGCCGATCGGCAGCCGCAGCTCGTCGCGCACGAACGACGTGAAGCCCTGCAGCTCGTAGCTGATTCGGTACGTGCCGACCGGCAGCTCGCCGAACCGGTAGTTCCCCTGCGGGTCGCTGACGGTGATCACCTGGCGGACCTGCAGCGCCGGGCTGGTCAGCGTCGCCGTCACGCCGGGGAGCGCCGCGCCCGATTCGTCCGTGATGGTTCCGCTGATCACGCCGGACGCGGCGGCGCCTTGCCCGGACGCCGCCGGCGCGTGAAGGACGAGTGCCAGCACCAGCGCGCCGAGCCCGACGAACACACGGGCGTGCGCGCGCTTCCTCTGAAACATGTTCAGCGCTCCTTTCGCGTTCATCGCGCGCTCGCCGTGGTCGTCTTCGACGGCGTCAGCCAGATCGGCTGCACGAACGCGCCGTCGCCGGCCGAATCCCACACGGCGAACCGCACCCACGCCTTGCCCGCGGCGTCGAACGGGATCGAGAACTTCTTCGTGCCGTTCGCGCCGAGATCGGTCGCCGGGATGATCTGACGATCGATCTTCTTGCCGTCGCCCCACACCACTTCCGCGAACGCGAGCGGGAACGTCCACTCGACGTCGGCGTTGATCGTCCGCTTCGCCCCTGAGCCGGCGACGCTGTAGCTCTTGATCAGGATCTCGCCGGTGCTGACGAAGAAGTCGCCGTCGTGCATCGCCTTGAGGATCGGCGTCCAGTCCTCGTCCGGACCGGGCACCTTGTCGAGCCTGAGGTAGTTGACCGGGAAGTTGGCGTACGTGTCGTCCTCGGGTCCCTTCTTGTAGGTGTCGATGTCCGCGATGATGTACTTCGGCTGCAGCCCCGCGCCCGCGTACATGTTGTTCATCGTGTCGACCGCGTCGAAGCACCGCCACTCGCACAGGCGCGCCTCCGACTGGTCCTGGCCCATGCCCGGCTTGAACGCGACGCCGAGATAGCGATCGTTCTTCACCCACGGCTTGTCGAAGATGAGATCGGGAAAACCGGTCGTGCCCTTGGTGCGCGGATGCGCGTGATACCAGTACGCGCCCTCGAGATCCATCATCTTCTGCACGTCGTCGGCGTTTGCCGCGTGATAGACCTTGCCGTACACCGGATCGGTTTCCGTGAACGGCTGGCCCGCCTGCCGCACCTTCGACCAGTAGACGCGCTTCGGGAACATGATGTTGTAGTGGCCGCCGAAGTACGCGCTCGGCTCCTCCCACGGCGTCACGAGGAAGTCGGCGTCCGACGAGCGGCGCGTCGCCTCGAAGTAGTCCTTCTCGTCCATGAAGCGCAGCGGCCC
>QHWK01000530.1 GCA_003223775.1 Acidobacteriota bacterium | reverse complement strand
CTCCACGTCGACGAAGCCGTGATCGGCGGGCTGTCGATGGGCGGCTACATCGCGTTCGCCGTGCTGCGCCACGCAGCCCGGTACGTCCACGCGCTGGTGCTCGCCGACACGAAGCCGCAGGCCGACTCGCCGGAAGCGGTCGACGGCCGCAAGCGGCTGCTCCAGGTCGTGCACGAGAAAGGCGCCGCGGCCGTTGCCGACGAGATGCTGCCGAAGCTCCTAGGCGAGACGACGCGCCGCGAGCATCCGGACGTCGTGGAGCAGGTGCGCGCGCTCGTCCTCTCGAACTCGACGCCCGCCATCGCCGGGGCGATCACGGCGCTGATGACGCGGCCCGATTCGACGCCGCTCCTGTCGACGATTCACGTGCCGACGCTGATTCTCGTCGGCGACGAGGACACGGTCACGCCGCCCTCCGCGGCGGAGGAGATGCACCGCGCGATCGCCGGGTCCGAGCTCGTGCGGATTCCGGGCGCCGGCCACCTCGCGAACCTCGAGCGGCCGGATCTGTTCGATGCGGCGCTCGCGCGCTTCCTCGGTCACCGGGTATAAACTTCGAGGATCATGCGCTTCGCGACCATCGCGGCCCTGGTGGCCGCCTCGATCGTCGCCGCGCCCGCGGCGCAGGACTCGCTCGGCGACGCGGCCCGGCGCAAGAGTTTCGATCAGGTCCTCGACCTGTACGTCCGGGGTGGCGACGTCTACTACCGCGCGCTCAAGAGCGACCGCGGCAAGCTCGACGGCTACCTCAATCTGATCGCGACGGCGGCGATCGACAAGCAGCCGCGTGAGGAGCAGCTGGCGTTCTGGCTGAATGCCTACGACGCGCTGGTCCTGCGAACCGTCGTCGATCACTATCCGATTGCCGGACATGCGCCGCAGTACCCGGCCAAGAGCATCCGCCAGATCCCGGGCGCCTTCGAGAAGACTGCGCACCGCGTCGCCGGCCGATCGCTGACGCTGGACCAGATCGAAAAGGACGTGCTGCCGCAGTTTCACGATCCGCGCGTCTACTTCGCCCTCGGGCGCGGGGCGGTCGGCAGTGGCCGGCTGCGCAGTGAAGCGTTCGTGCCGGGGCGGATCGAGGAGCAGCTTGCGGACGTCGCCGCCGAGTGCGTGACGCGCGCGCAGTGCGCCCAGCTCGACCGCGAGGCGAACCGGATCAGCGCGAGCGCGATCTTCTCGTGGCACGAGAAGGAGTTCGCCGACGCGTACGCCGAGAAGGCGCCGCCGGCGCTTGCCAGCCGCAGCCCGATCGAGCGCGCGATCGTCGTCTTCGTGTCGCCGAAGCTCCTGACTGCCGAGCGCGACATGATCGCCGCCAACACGTTCCAGGTGGCCTACAGGCCGTTCGACTGGACGCTGAACGATCTGACCGGCCGGGGCGGCCGGTAGCGCCCTCGACCACCTGGATCCGATCCAGGATCTGATCCTGGATCCGATCCAGGATGTGATCCTGGATCTGATCCTGGATCACATCCAGGATCAGGATCCCTGCCCGACAGACGCCCGCGGCCGAGCGTATGGATCTCCAGCTTGCCGACAGAATTGCCATCATCACAGGATCCAGCAAGGGGCTCGGCTTCGCGAGCGCTCGGGCGCTCGTGGCCGAAGGCTGCCGCGTGACGATCTGCGGGCGCGGCGAGGCAGCCCTGAGCGCCGCCGCGGCCGAGTTGGGCACCCTCGCGCAGGACGACTCGCGAGTGCTTGCCGTCGCCGCGGACGTGTCGACGCCGGACGGCGTGGAAGCGGTCGTGCGCCGCACGACGGACGCCTTCGGCGCCCTGGACATCCTCGTCAACAACGTCGGCCTGGGCAGAGGCAGCGGCATCGTCGAGACCAGCGACGCGGAATGGCGCGAGGCGTTCGATCAGACGCTGTTTCCGGCGGTGCGCGCCTCGCGGCTGGCGGTCCCCCTTATGCGCCGCCGGGGCGGCGGCGCGATCGTGATGATCGCCTCGATCTGGGGCCGCGAGTCAGGCGGCCGGATGACGTACAACGCGGTAAAAGCGGCCGAAATCAGCCTCGCGAAGGCGATGGCGCAGCAGCTGGCGCCCGACAATATCCGCGTCAACAGTGTCGCGCCGGGGTCGATTCGATTTCCGGGGGGAACGTGGGACCGTCGAGTGCAGGAGGATCCGGAGGGGATGGCGGCGTTCGTCCGGCGGGAGCTGCCGTTTGGACGCTTCGGCCGCCCCGAAGAGGTCGGGGCGGTCGTCGCGTTCCTCGTGTCGCCGCGTGCAAGCTGGATCAGCGGGGCAAGTGTGCCCGTTGACGGCTGCCAGTCACGCTCCCTGATCTGATCTGCGGATCGGTCGTCTCGATCTGGCTCGCCGTGCGCGACCGGCCGTTGCCGATCTGACGGCGCTCTCTGCGGGGGGCGACGCGGACGCGAACGCCGAATCCCTCTGGATTCTCGTGTTCACCGGTGTCCGGCTCATTGCCGTCGGTAGAGTGCAGGAAGAAACCTCGGCGCCGCACGTGCGGCTCGCGTACATCCATCTTCAGATCTCCTTCCACGACATATCGGCGCGTCAAAAGCAGAGTAACAGTTCCGCGCCGCGGATCAAGGAAAAAAATACACAAAGCGTGCGCGCGGACGTCAGCGGCGAGCGCCGCGCGCTCCGAACGCGATGTAGTAGACCGGCACACCGGCGAGAATCAATGCGAAGGTGATGCCCGTCGGCACTGGATCGTGCACGAGCGAGTTCAGCACGAAGCCCGCGACCGCGATCACGAAGATGGCCGGCACCACCGGGTAGCCGATCGCGCGATAAGGACGAGCGAGATCGGGCCGCAGGCGCCGCAGCCGATAAATCGCGGCGACGCCGAGCGCGTAGAAGCCTTCGCGATCGTCTCGAAGAACAACCCGTCGTCGGCCATCGCGAAGAAGACCCGCGGCGAGGCGAGCATGCTGCCGTTCAGCGAGCTGAACGACGAGATCATGACGAACACCGAGACGAGCACGACGCCCGCGCGGCCGAAGAGCACCAGCATCGTGTCGGCGGCGACGAGCCGCGACTGCGCGACGGTCCCGATCGGGTTCACGTAGAGGTAGGCGACGTTGGTCAGCGCGTAGATCACGATGATCGCGAGCGTGCCGAGGATGATCGCGCGCGGCAGGTTCCGCTGCGGATCCTTGACCTCGCCCGATGCGAACGTCAGGTCGGCCCAGCCGTCGTAGGCCCAGAGGATGCTGACGAGCGCGAGACCCATGCTTCCCAGCACGAGCGGCGCGCCGGTGCCCGTCGTCAGATTGGCGACGGTCGCGCCGCGGCCCGCGCCGAGGAGAAACGCCGACAGCGAGAGGACGAGCAGCGCCGCGAATTTCGCCCACGTCGCGATGCCGACGATGAACGCGCCGATGTTGGCGCCGCGGACGTTCGCGACGGCCGCGAACGCGATCGCGCCGCCGGACAGGCAGCGCGCGGCCACCCAGTGGTCCACCGGATCGACGCCGAGGCTGCGCAGCAGATACTCGCCGAAGACGACGGCGATGCCGCCGAGCGCGTTGGCGCGGATCAACACCAGCTCGGACCACCCGAAGAGAAAGGCCGGCATGCGGCCCCATCCCTCGCGCAGATACGCGTAGAGGCCGCCTGTTTCCGGCAGCGCCGCCGCGAGCTCGCCGAGCGAGAGCGCGCCGCACATCGTGATCGCGCCGCCGAGCCCCCAGAGCAGCAGCATCACCGTTGGATGCGGCACTCTCTGGGCGATGCCGGCAGGCGAGCGGAAGATCCCGGACCCGATCGTGATCCCGACCACGAGCGCGACCGAGCTCCACAGGCCGAGCGTGCGCGGGAGTCGCTCCGCCGGCTTCGCCGGCGTCGCCGTCATGGCTGATGGCTGAGGGCTCATGGCTATGGCTGATGGCTATGGCTGATGGCTGATGGCTGATGGTTGACGGGATTATGGCCCATCAGCGAGTCGGCGATTTGCCATTCGACCATCAGCCATAGCCATCAGCCATCAGCCATCAGCCATGACGACAATCCAGATCCAGCCATGACGATCATCCAGCAGCACGGCACGCATGATGAACGTCATGCCGGAAAAGGAGCCACACCATGAACTCGACCGTGAACGTGGCCGGCGTCGAGCGCTGGGCCTCCGCAATCGGCGGCGCAGCGCTGGCGGCGTACGGCGTCAAGCAGTTGAAGGATCGGTCGCCCGCGGGCGCGGCGCTCGCCGCCGCCGGCGGAGCGCTCATCTACCGCGGAGCGACAGGACACTGTCACGTCTACGGCGCGGCGGGGATCAATACAGCGGCGGACCGCGACGATACGCGAGCGGCGCTGTCGGGTTCGCGCGGCGTGAACGTGGAAGAGGTCGTCACCATCAACGCCGACGCGGATGCGCTCTTCGCATTCTGGCGGCGGTTCGATCTGTTGCCGAGCTTCATGACACATCTCATCTCGGTCACCGAGATCGACGAGCGCCACTCGCATTGGGTGGCGAAAGCGCCAGCTGGCCGCACCGTGCAGTGGCATGCGGAAATCATCAACGAGGTCCCCGGTGAGCTGATCGGGTGGCGCACGCTGGACGGCGCGGACGTTGTCAGCGCCGGTTCGGTGCGGTTCATGCCGGCGATCGGCGGCCGCGGCACCGAAGTCCGCGTGCGGCTGCAGTACAACCCGCCCGCCGGGAAAGTCGGCGCTGCGCTCGCGTGGCTGCTCGGCCACGATCCGGCGGCGACGATTCGCGAAGACCTGCGGCGGTTCAAGCAGCTGATGGAAGCGGGCGAGACGCCGACCACCGCCGGCCAGCCGCGCGGCCGGCAGTCCATCCTCAACTACGACTGAACGGAAAAAAGGGGTACGACCCCTTTTTCAGAAAAAAGGGGTCGTACCCCTTTTTTCGAGAGGTCACATGAAGGCACTCGTCTGGCACGCTACCAACGACGTCCGGATCGAACGCGTTCCGGATCCGACGATTCTCAACCCGCGCGACGCGATCGTGAAGGTCACGACGACGGCGATCTGCGGCTCCGACCTGCACCTGCTCGACGGCTACATCCCGACGATGCAGGCGGGCGACATTCTCGGCCACGAGTTCATGGGCGAGGTCGTCGAGGTCGGCAAGGAGAACACGAATCTGCGCGTCGGCGATCGCGTCGTCGTCCCATTCACGATCGCGTGCGGCCGCTGCTTCTTCTGCCAGCGGCAGATGTGGTCGCTCTGCGACAACTCCAACCCGAACGCGTGGATGGCCGAGAAGGTCTACGGCTACACGACGTCTGGGCTGTTCGGCTACTCGCACCTGACGGGCGGCTACGCCGGCGGACAGGCGCAGTACGCGCGCGTGCCGTTCGCCGACGTCGGTCCGCTCAAAGTCCCCGACAGCCTCGCCGACGAGCAGGTGCTGTTTCTCTCCGACATCTTCCCGACCGGCTACATGGCCGCGGAGAACTGCGAGATCCAGCCTGGCGACACGATTGCGATCTGGGGCGGCGGCCCGGTCGGGCAGATGGCGATTCGCAGCGCGTTTCTCCTCGGCGCCGAGCGCGTCGTCGCGATCGACGACGTGGCGGAGCGGCTGCGGCTCGCGGAAGAGGGCGGCGCGGAGACGCTGAACTTCGACGACGGCGACATCTTCGAGCGGCTGCGGGCGATGACCGGTGGCCGCGGACCCGATGCGTGCATCGACGCGGTCGGCCTCGAGGCGCACGGCGCGACGCTCGACGCGTACGTCGATCGTGCGAAGGCGGCGGCGTTCCTCGCGACCGATCGTCCGAACGCGCTGCGCCAGGCGATCCACGCGTGCCGCAAGGGCGGCATCGTCTCAATCCCCGGCGTGTACGGCGGCTTCCTCGACAAGATCCCGTTCGGCGCGGCGTTTCAGAAGGGGCTGACCTTCAAGATGGGGCAGACCCACATGATGAAGTACATGCGGCCGCTCCTCACGCGCATCGAGCGCGGCGAGATCGATCCGTCCTTCGTCATCACGCATCGCCTGCCGCTCGACGCCGCGCCGGAGGCGTACAAGATGTTCCGGGATCACAAGGACGCCTGCATCAAAGTCGTCCTGAAGCCGCACGGGGAAACGATTCACTGAACTCCGCAAGTCAGGAAGGCAGGAAGGCAGGAGCGCAGGAGGGCAGGAATTCAGGGACGGAAGGCCGAACGGTCGAAATGACGAAGGCGGGAAGGAAGAAGGCGGGAGGGCGAAGGCCGAAAGGCTGAGGGTTGAAAGGCCCTGCCTTCCTGCCTTGCCACGATTCAGCTAGTGATGATCGCCTGACGATTCAGTCGGCTGCGGCAGGACGATGCGGTTGGCGAGCGCCATCATCGTCGCGACGGCTTCGGGGAGGACGCCGTTGATCATCACGGCGAGCTTCGCCGGCAGCGTGATGACGAGCTCCGCGTCGCCGTGGCGGCACGCGTCGATCACCTGCGACGCCGCGCGCGCCGAATGGATCGACATGCCGGGGATCGAATCCGAGATCGTGAACCACGTGAACTCGTCGCGGTGCCGTCCCTTGAACCACGCGTTGAAGGGCGAGCCCGTCCGCATCATGCCCGGGCAGACCGTCGTCACGTGGATGTGGTCCTTCGCCACCTCGGCGCGGATCGATTCCGACAGGCCGGTGAGCGCAAACTTGCTCGCGCAGTACGGCGCGAGGTGCGGGACGCCGATCTTGCCGCCGATCGACGAGATGTTCACGATGCGTCCGCCGCCCTGACGTTTCATCTCGGGGATCGCCGCGAACATCGTGTGCAGCGGCCCCCAGAAGTGCACCGCCATCGCCTCCTCGAAGTCGCCGCGCTGCATGTGCTCGAGCGGCCCCACCTGGATGACGCCGGCGTTGTTGATCAGCACGTCGATCCGTCCGGTCCGCGCGACGACGGTCCGTACGAGCTGCTGCGCCGCCTCGCGGTTCGTGATGTCGCAGACCACGGTCGCCGCATCGATGCCGCGATCGGCGAGATCCTGACGCGCGCGATCGAGCTCGCCTTCGACGCGCGCCGCAATCGTGATCCGCGCGCCTTCGCTTCCGAGCTGGCGCGCCATCTCGAGGGCGAGTCCGCGCGCGCCGGTAATCACGACGACCTTGTCACGAAAATCGAGCGCGCGCGCCGCGCGCATGCCGCGCGCGAGCAGCGCGGCGCCAAGCGTCAATGCTCCAGCCGCAACGGCCGTTTCCTGTGTCTTGGTCATGCGCGGGCGATGAGCAATCCGTATGCCCTGAGATGGCTGGTGGCTGATGGCTGATGGCTATGGTCGATGGCTGATGGCACGGCTGGTGGCTGTGACCCTTCTTGGTCATGTTGCGTATGCCATGAGCCATTAGCCCTCAGCGATGACGAGATTTGCCATCTGTTCGCCCCGCTGGTACGATGCTCCGCCATGCTGCCCGCCGCTCGAGATCGACGCGAACACGCGCTCGATGCCGCGCTCGAGCGTATCGGCGGCCGCGACCTCGTCGATGCACGATCGAGTGCGCCTGCTCACCGCGAGACCTCTTCGCCTGATGCGCGCGTCACGGCCATTCGTCGTCTCGCCGCTGTCGCCGCACAGTACACGCCGTTCCCCGACGCGCTCGACGCTCGGCTGACCGGCGCGCTCGCCGCGCGGGGGATTACAGAGCTTTACACGCATCAAGGCGAGGCGATCGAACACGCCCTCGCGGGACGCCACGTCGTCGTGGTGACGCCAACCGCGTCGGGGAAGACGCTCTGCTACAACGCGCCGGTATTGAACGCGATCGTGCAGGATCCGTCGAGCCGCGCGCTGTATCTGTTTCCCACCAAAGCGCTCGCGCAGGATCAGCTCGCCGAGCTCCACACGATGTGCGAGACGCTCGCAAACCGGACGCCCGGCCGCGAGCCGGACGGCGGACCCGCAATCGGCGTGTACACCTACGACGGCGACACGCCGCAGGACGCGCGCCGCTCGATACGGTCGCGCGCGCAGATCGTGCTCAGCAACCCGGACATGGTGCATTCGGGCATCCTTCCGCACCACCCGCGCTGGGCGAAGCTGTTCGAGAACCTGCGCTTCGTCGTCGTCGACGAGCTGCACGCCTACCGCGGCGTGTTCGGCAGTCATCTC
>QHWK01000529.1 GCA_003223775.1 Acidobacteriota bacterium | reverse complement strand
TGAAGCTGGCGGTGCAGAACGGCGCCACGTATGTCAACACCGGCGGCCTCCTGGGGGCCGGCGCCGGCAGCGTGAACTTCTGGGCGTCGCGCAAGCTGGCGGCGAGCGGTCTCGTGTCCGGCCTCATCAACACCGTCGTCGGCGGTCTCGGCGTGAGCTCGAGCGGCGCGTCGTTCTGGGACGCGGGCACGATGGGCGAATACTTGTACGACGGGTGGGGCATTCGGCTGCTATCCCCGCTCGAAGCGCCGGTGGTCTGGCTGAACCCGTCGCAGCTCAAGTACGGATATCTCAATCTTCTGGGTCTGACCAATCCGCTCGCATCCATCCAGGCGAAATGGCTGCAGTACGGCGCGGTCGCCGGCTGGACGAAGAGCGACACGATCATGTGGGGCGACACGATTTACGACCCGCAGGGCCAGACGATCATGTGGGGCGACGCCTACACCGACGACACCACGATCATGTGGGGCGATTCGGTGCTCGATGCCGATCCGCGCTGACGCTCGATGAGCACCACCGCACGAAGCCTGAACGGCGCGCGCGTGCTGCGCGCCTACCTGACGACGGTCGCCGCGGCCGGCGCGGTGGTGCTCGTCTACTCGCTGGTGACGGCGCTGCGATCGCCGCTGCCGCTGGCGTGGCTGGCCCTCGGCGGGCTGGCGCTCGTCCTCGGCTGCTTCCGCCTGCGCTTCGCGTCGGTCTCGGCGAACATCTCGATCGACGATACGTTCCTGATCTCCACGGCGCTGCTCTTCGGCCCGGCGCCCGCGACGCTCTCGATCGGCGTCGGCGCGTGCGTCCAGTGCTGGCGGCGGAAGCGTCCGCTTCGGCAGCTCACGTTCAACACCGCGTCGCTCGCCCTGTCGATGTGGGCGAGCGCGTCCACGTTCTTCGCGCTCGCCGGCGTGCAGCCGCTCGCGATCGGGCAGGCGCCGATCACGCCGCTCGTCCTCCCGCTCCTCGCGCTCACGGCCGTCTACTTCGTCATGAACTCGGGGCTGACGGCGGTCGCGATCGCGCTCGACTGCCGGCAGCCGCCCGTCGAGGTCTGGAAGAAGAATTTCCGCTGGCTGTGGCTCGGCTATCTGGGCGCGGCGTCGGTGGCGTTCTGTCTGATTCTGCTCGTGCAGCAGCGGAGCGTCGCGGCGGCGGCGATGGTGCTGCCGCTGCTCGCCGTCTTCCATCTCACGCTGCGTGCGACGTTCGGGCGCCTCGAGGACGCCAAGCGGCACCTCGGCGACATGGACCGGCTGTACCTGTCGACCGTCGAGACGCTCGCGATGGCGATCGACGCGAAGGACGACTGCACGCACAGCCACGTGCGCCGCGTGCAGGCGTACGCGGTCGGCCTCGCGCGCGCGCTCGGCGTCGTCGACGAAGCGTCGCTGAAGGCCGTCGAGGCGGCGGCGCTGCTGCACGACACGGGCAAGCTCGCCGTGCCGGAGCACATTCTCAACAAGCCCGGGAAGCTCACCGAGGCCGAGTTCGAGAAGATGAAGCAGCACGTCGACGTCGGCGCCGACATCCTGTCGCTCGTCGAGTTTCCGTATCCGGTCGTGCCGATCGTGCGCGCGCACCACGAGAGCTGGGACGGCACCGGCTATCCGCGCGGCATTCGCGGCAACGATATCCCGCTCGGCGCGCGGATCCTGTCGGTCGTCGATTGCTTCGACGCGCTCACCTCCGATCGGCCGTATCGCCGCAAGATGACCGACGAGGCGGCGATCGAGATCCTGCTCGAGCGCCGCGGGCGGATGTACGACCCGCAGGTCGTCGACATGTTCATCCGCGTGTACCGCGACATCAATGTCGCCGGCGCGGAGACGACCGAGCACCGCGAGGTGCTGCAGAAGATCACGCAGTCGCGCCAGCCCGATCCGCCGCCGGCCGCCGAGGCCGGGCGCGAGACGTCGGCGTCGGCCGGCGTGCTCGCGTTCGTCAGCCTCGCGCGCGTGGCGTCGGGCGACGCGCGCGTCGCCGACGTGCTCGCGCTCTGCTCGCAGCTGCTCGTCGACATGACGCCGCGCATCACCGGCGCCTGGTACATCCCCAACGCGGCGCGCGACGTGCTCGTGGCGGTGGACGCGTTCGGCCCGGCGGCGGCGGCGCTTCGGGGCGGCACGATCGCGATGGGCGAGCGCCTCACGGGATGGGTCGCCGCGCAGCGGCAGCCGATCGTCAACTCGGACGCCGCGCTCGACCTCGGGTCGCGCAGCGAGGGCCCGCTGGCCTCGGCGCAGCACTGTGTCAGCATCCCGCTCGTCTGCGGCGACGCGCTCGTCGCCGTCCTTACGCTGTACGCCGCCGAGGCATTCAAGGACGACACCGGCCGGCTGCTGCAGATGATCGCACCGCACGTCGCGACGTGCATCGCCGCGGCGGCTGCCGCGCCCGCGCCATCGGATGCGCGCGTGCCCGCCGACAAGGCGCCGGCCGGCGCCGCAGCGGCCCTCCGCCTCGTTGCCGTCCGCTGACATCCGCAGCCGCGTCACGCGGCAGGTGCCGTCGCACAACGCGCTACACTAGGGTTTTCGGCACGCGCCATCCGCGCGCGAGGAGATCGAGGTGCGCAACGCGTTCGTCCTGGGAATGATCGCGGCGCTTGCGACAGGCGCCATTGTTGTCGCGGCGCAATCTGGCCGGCAGCCGGCACGAGGCGCACAGCCGCGGGCCAGTGCGTGTCCCGCCGACGCGAAGCCGGCCAATCTCGACTTCACGCTGAAAGACCTCGACGGCAAGGACGTTCGCCTCGCCGACTACAAGGGCAAAGTGGTGCTCCTCGATTTCTGGGCGACGTGGTGCGGGCCGTGCAAGGTCGAGATTCCGATTTTCAGCGAGCTCTATACGAAGTACAAGAGCCGCGGCTTCGAGGTCGTCAGCGTCGTGCTGCTCGATCGCTTCGTGAACGCGAAGCCCTTCGCGGCCGCCATGCACATGAACTATCCGGTGCTGGACGGCGACCCGCAGCAGGATCGGATCGACGATGCGTATGGGCCGCTGTTCGGGCTGCCGATCTCGTTTCTCATCGCGCGCGACGGCCGTGTGTGCCAGAAGCACCTCGGGCTCCCCGGCATGCAGGGCACGAAGGAGCCCGACCCGAAGACGGTGAAGGCGATCTTCGAGTCCGAGGTGGCCGCGCTGCTCCGGTGATCGCGGCCGATCAGTCGTCGCCGGACCGCGATTCTGCGACGACGGCGCACCATGTGTGCTTG
>QHWK01000528.1 GCA_003223775.1 Acidobacteriota bacterium | reverse complement strand
GCCGCCCGCGGCGAGCCGGTCGATCGACGGCGTCAGGTGGTTCGGGTTGCCGTACGCGCCGACGCGGTCCTGCCGCAGCGTGTCGATTGTCACGAGCAGCACGTTGGCGCCGCGCAGCGAACCGGGTGCGGGAAGCTCGTGCTGGGCCGGACGGCTGCAAGCGACGGCGGCCGCGATCGCGACGACGACGACGCGGCCGAGGCGCCGCTGAGACCTGGCGATCACGCATTGATGATATTCGCAAGGCAGGAAGGCAGCAGGGCAGGATGGCAGGAGTTCAAGGCAGAAGGCAGAAAGGAGGGAATGACGAAGGTTGGAAGGCCGAAAGGTTGAAGGGCACGGCAACCTTCAGCCTTGCGACTCTCCGGCTCTTGTCATTCCTGCCTGCCTTCCTGCCTTGCCACCGCGCCGATCATTTACAATCAGCGCGCAGTCCGGAGGTTCAAATGCGATCCAACTGGTGGTTGCGCGTGGCCCTCGTCGTCGCCTCGGTGCTCGCGGCTTCCGGCCGCGCCGATCGCGTTCGCGCCCAGGCGGTGCCGCCGACCGCGCTCGCCGGTCAAGTGACGTCCGCCGAAGAAGGCCCGATGGAAGGCGTCCTCGTCACCGTGAAGAAAAATGCCTCGACGATCGCGACGACCGTCGTCACCGATCGGCAGGGACGCTACCGGTTCCCCGCGTCGCGGCTCGAGGCCGGCTCTTATAGCGTGCGCGTGCGCGCGGCCGGGTGGGATCTCGACGGCGCATCCGCCGTCGACGTCGTCGCGGGCAAGACGGCGACGTTCGATCTGAAGCTGCAGAAGGCGCGCGACCTCGCGGCCCAGCTCACCAACGCCGAATGGCTCGCGAGCTTTCCGGGCACCGACGCGCAGAAGGCGTCCATCCGCGGGTGCACGCACTGCCACACGCTCGAGCGGATCGCGCGCACGAAGTACACCGCCGATCAGTTGGTCACCGTGATCGAGCGCATGTCCACGTATCCGCAGCTGTCGTTTCCGATGAAGATCCAGAAGCTGCCGGCGCCGCGCATCGGCGGCGGTCCCGACAATCCGGAGCAGCGGCTCGCAGCATGGCGCCGGCAGGCGGAGTACCTCGCGACCATCAACTTGAGCGGCGGCGGCACGTGGAGCTATCCGCTGAAGACGCTGCCCAGGCCCTCGGGAAAGGCGACCGAGGTGGTCTACACGACCTACGATCTTCCGCAGCGAACGCGGCAGCCGCACGACGTCGTCGTCGACTCGAAGGGGTTCGCCTGGTACGCGAGCTTCGGCGAGCAGATTCTCGGCAAGCTCGATCCACGCACCGGCAAGATCACCGAGTACACCATTCCGACGCTGAAGCCGGGCGCGCCCACCGGCATCCTCGGCGTGCGGTTCGACGAGGACGAGAACATCTGGCTCGGCATGCAGTTCCAGGGCGGCATCGCGAAGTTCGATCGGAAGACGGAGACGTTCCAGACGTGGAGCCTGCCGCCGGCGCTGAACGGCCCGCACGTGCAGATCAATCAGGTCGGCCCCGGCCGCTCGCACGTGGACGGCAAAGTGTGGCTGCAGGACGCGGGCACCTACACCGTGCTGCGGCTCGATATCGCGTCGGGCACGTTCGAGGTGTTCGAGCCCTACAAAATCCCGCGGCCGAACATATACGACGTGATTCCCGACTCGCACAACAACGGCTGGTTCCTCACGATCGGCGCCGAGGACGTGGGGCGCATCGACGCGAAGAGCGGCGCGATCAGGATCTTCAAGACGCCGACGGCGCGCTCGGGGCCCCGGCGCGGGATGATGGACGGGCAGGATCGCGTCTGGTTCGGCGAGAACAGTGCCGACCGCATCGGCATGTTCGACACGCGCAGCGAGCAGTTCCAGGAGTGGAGCGTCCCGACACCGGGCGCGTGGCCGTACGACGCGACGGCTGATCGGAACGGCGACGTGTGGAGCGGCGGCGAATACAACGACCGCATCAACCGTCTCGATCCGAAGAGCGGCCGCTTCGTCGAGTATGTGCTGCCGGTGCCGACCAATGTGCGGCGCGTCTTCGTCGACAACCAGACGACGCCCGTCGGCTTCTGGGTCGGCAGCAACCACGGCGCCGCCATCGTCCGGCTGGAGCCGATCGACGGCGGCGCGGCGCCGACAACGGCCGTCCGGTAGCGCATGCGTGTAGGGCGACCCTTTCAGGGTCGCCTCCGACGAGGCTGGTAGGGCGACCCTTTCAGGGTCGTCTCCGGCGAGGCTGGTAGGGCGACCCTTTCAGGGTCGCCTCGGGCGAGGCTGAAAGCCTCGCCCTACATCGCCTTGCGGCCGTTCATCACGACGGCGACTGTCGCCAACATCTGACGTCCCTTTCGTTTCGCGTCTTCGTTGTCGACGAACTCGAAGTCGCCGTCGCGGAGCTCGAGGACGGTGAGATCGGCGGGCGCACCGGGTTCGAGCGTGCCGAGATCGCGAAACGCCGCGACGCTCGGCGCCGCGTCGCGCGTCACGCACGCGATCGCGCGGTCGAGCGGCAGGCCGAGCATCAGGAACTTCGACACGACGGTTGCCAGATTGAAGACGCGGAAGGTGCGGCCGGGGCCCGTCATGTCCGAGGAGATGGTGTCCGGCCAGAAGCCGTCCTTCGTCGCCGCGTCGACGATCGGCCACGTGATGTGGCCGTTGCGGCCGTTGCCGACGTCGAACCGCACGCCCCTCGTGCGCGCCGCGCGCACCTCGGGCAGCACGCGTCCGGCATCGTCGAGCAGGCTGTGCGGCGGCGGCGAGTAGATGTGCGTGACGATGTCGCCGGGGTTCAGCAGCTCGAGGATCTTCGGCAGCGGCGAGAACGTCTGGCCGACGTGCAGCATCACCGGCAGCCGCCCGGCAGCGCGGCGCGCGCGGCGCACCGCCTCGAGATCGTGATCGCCGGCGACGTTCTGCGACAGCCGCACTTTCACGCCGACGATCCAGTCGTGGTGCCGCTCGATCGCGCGCGCCGCGGCGTCGACATCCGCCGCCGCGATGTCCATCAGCTCGCCGCCGGCGGTGACGCCGGTGCGCGCGACGTTCAGGAAGATGCGCACGCGGTTGGGCGCCGCCTGCGCCACGCGCACGAGCGCGTCGATGTTGTCGGCGCCGGCGGATCCGCCGTCCACCATCGACGTGACGCCGTCGCGCAGCAGCATCGCCGGCGTCAGATCGGGCGCGCCGACGTGCACGTGGATGTCGATCCAGCCGGGCGCGACGATCCTGCCGCGCGCGTCGAGGACCTCCGCCGCATCGCTCGCGGCGATGCTCGACTCGATCGCGCGGATGCGGCCGCCCTCGATGCCGATGTCGGCCACGCGATCGACACGGCTCGCCGGATCGATCACGCGGCCGCCTTTCACGACGAGGTCGTAGCGCGCCGCGGCGGCGCCGAGCTGCGGCGCGAT
>QHWK01000527.1 GCA_003223775.1 Acidobacteriota bacterium | reverse complement strand
CAGATCTTCGGCGTCGCGCTGCCGCAGCCTCCCATTCACGCAGATCTCAACGGCCTCTTCCTGTTTGCCGTCGCCGTCGGCTACGTGATCCCGTATCGCGAGCCCGATTCGCGTGGCGGCCGCACGTACTTGTGGGTGATGGGGCCGCTCTTGAAGGGCATCGGCGCTGCGGCGTTCCTCGCCGATTACCTCGTCCGCCATTCGCCGGCGTCGTTTCTGATTTTTGCGGTCAGCGACGGCGCGATGGCGTTGCTCACGCTGTGGGCTCTTCGGCTGAACACCGCAGGGCAGGAAGGCAGCAGGGCAGGAAGGCAGGAATTCAAAGACGGAAGGGAGCAAGGCAGGAATTCCAGGACGGAGGGCCGAAGGGCAGAAATCTAGTCCTCGCCACTCTCCGACCTTCCGACCTTCCGACCTTCCTGCCTTCGGCCTTTCCGCCTTCCGACCTTTCTGCCTTGAATTCCTGCCGTCCTGCCTTTCTGCCGTCCTGCCTTGCAGATCAACAGACTATTTCGGCAGCAGCTGGCGGGAGATCGGGTACGAGCCCAGGCGCGTCCACTGCGTCGACCCGTACTTGGCGAACAGATCCACTTTCGCGTCGACGAAATGGCTGTTCTGCAGCATCTCAAGTCTGGATTGATCGCTGCCCGTGTAGCCGCGCGGCGATTTAGCCGTCAGCGAGGATGTCGACGCGCCGGCGGCGAGGCCGCTCGATCCGGCGGCGATGACGAGCTCGCTGCCCCACTCGTCGTTCTCGGAGACGCGCCGGAAGAGCGCGTTCACCTGCAACGAGACCAGCGTGCGTTCGGAGACGTTCTTGAGGGTGAAGGAAACAGCGGGGACCAGCTTGTTCTGGCCGTTGACGATCCCGACGTCGTACCACCCGGTGTTGACGACGGTGACCTGAAGGCCTTTGGTGAGATCGACGGTCGGACCGCACGCGGCGGCCGAAGCCGCCGCGACAGACACCAGGAGCCGGAGCGCGCGCATGCGCGCTATTCTAGAACACCCGCACTTCGATCCGCTGCAGCGCCTGCTCGCGCGTGATCTTGCCGGCGAGGAAATCGGCGAGATCCGATCCGTGCAGCCGGAAGATGCGCGTGCGCGAATCGGCGTCGGCCGGCGCGAGCCGCGGCCGATCGTCGTTGCCCTTCGCCGCGATCGTGAGCCATTCGCTCGTGCCGATCCCGAGCCCGCTGCTGTGCGTGAGCATCGCGTCCTTCAGCGCTTCCGTCACCTCGGTGCGGTACGCCTCGTTCGGATCGGCGAGGATCGAATCGTCGGCCTGCGCCGGCTTGTCCTGCGCGATCGACGCGGCCGAGCCGGTGATCGTGCGCGCGCCTCCGACGTCGGCGAGCTGCGGCGCCGAGCGCGTGAGGCTTGCCGGCGTCACCTGCAGCTCGATCCGCTTCAGCGCCTGCTCCAGGTTGGGATCGCCCGAGCTCTTGATGTGCGCCTGCAGCGTGCGCAGCGCGCTGTCGAGGCCGAGATCGTTCTGATCGAGCGTGCGCAGGCTCCACGTGAGCGTCGCGTTGAACGACGGCACCGTCACGTCGAAGAAGACTCCGTAGCCCTCGAGGCGGAAGCCGCTGGCGTGGGCGTTGTCGCTGACGAACATGTCGGCCGGCGTCTGCGCGAGCGTCTGCAGCCGGTCGCGCGTGACGGTGACGCCGTGCTCCACGGCGCCCTCGAGCACCCGCTCCATCTGCCCGATCTGATAGCGCTGCTCCGCCGAGGCGCGCGCGCCTGCGGCCGGCGGCGCCTGCGCCGCGGCCGACGCGGCGGCCGCGACGGTTCCCGCGATGACGAATGATGCGACCCTGACGAATGATGCGACCCGTTTCACAAGCGCCCCCTACTATCTCTGCGACGTTCGGATGAAGTAGTTCATCTGCTGCCGGTTCTTCAGCACCTCGACCCCGACCTTGTTCTCGACGAGGCCGAGCGCGCGATCCACGCGCACCAGATCCGCCTGCCGCTGCACGTTGACGTCGCGCATCAGCTCGGCGATCCGCAGCGCCAGCTCGCGCTGCTGCCGCTTCTCGCTGTCGTCGACGAGCGCGCGCACGCGCCGCACCAGGTCGGCGTCCGACGAGCGCTGCGCGGCCGCGGTGTTCGCCGCCTGCGACGGACGAAGCTCCGAGCGCAGCTGACGCTCGAGCGCGGCGAGATCCGCTTTCCAGAGCGCCGCGTCTGCGGCCGCCGGCGCGGCCGCGGGCTGCGCCGCCGGCGCAGCGGCGCGCGACGACCAGCCGGTGCGGATCGTCAGGCCGCTGCGATCGTAGTGAACGTCGAGGTTCGCGATCCCCGCGGCGACGCCGACGACGAGCACCGCAGCCACAGCCTGCGCCCACGCCGGAACCCATCGCGGATTGCGAAGCGCGGACTGCGGATTGGATTGCGGATTGGATTGTAGATTCGCTCGCGCGCCGAATTTCGGCTCCGGCGGCGCCCAGCGCGCGAGCTGCGCGCGGATGCCGCGCAGCGCGTCGAGCTCCACGCGGCACGCCGCGCACGCGCGCACGTGCGCCTCGAAGCGCGCGCGATCTGCGCTCGCCTCCGCGCCGCCATCGTCGTAGAGCAATGCGATGAGCGCTTCGTCGCGGTCGCCCGGATATGTACAGACAGGTTCAGTCATAAGGTGGCTTTGGTCTTCTTCGGCTCGCCCTTCGCCAGCTCCCGGCGAAGGACCGTCAGTCCCTGATACAAACGCGTCTTCACCGTGCTCAACGGACAGCCGACCAGCTCCGCGATCTCCTGGAATGTGAGCCCATGGTATTCCTTCAGCACGATCGCCGTGCGCTGTTCCTCCGGCAGGAGCGCCATCAACCGCTCGACGGCGCGCGACAGATCCTTGCGCGCGACCAGATCCTCAATCGACTCCGTCGGCTCGGCGGCGGCGGCCAGCTCCATGACGTCGACGTCCTCGGGCGCTTGGACGATGGGCGCCCGGCGCTCACGCCGAATCCAGTCGCGGCACAAGTTCAGGGCGATCCGATACAGCCACGACGAGAACTTCGCCTGCCCCCGGAAGCCCGGGAGCGCGCGAAAGGCGCGCAGAAACGTCTCCTGGCACACGTCTCGCGCATCCTCTTCGCGCCCGATCGTTCGGTACGCAAGGGCGTAGATGGGCCGCTCCCACCGAAGCACCAGCTCGTTGAAGCTGTCGGAGTCGCCGCCAATCGATCGCGCGACGAGCTCCTCGTCCGTCGACGTCATGCGGAGCGCGGAAGGCCCTCTCTGTTTCAGGAATTAGGACGCCAAACGGCGACGGAGAGTCTTTGACACCTAACAGTCTGAGTGTATTGGCCTTAGGAGCCGCGATCCAGTACAATCATCTGCACCAGCATGCGCTGGACGTCACCGGCGGCATCTGCTCGCTGCTCTTCCGGCACAATCCGCGAACCGGCGATCTGCAGGCGACCTCCGGGTTCGCGCTCGACTCGCTGCGCACGGATCCGTGGCTTCCGGGTCCGGAGGAAGCCGCGCTCGTCGCCGAGGCGTTCACGCGCCATGCGCCGACGCTCGTCGCCGACACGGGACGCCAGGCACCGGAGCTCGCGGCGCGGCTCTGTTCGCGCGCGGCGCTGCTGCTGCCGCTGGTCCGCGGCGAAGAGCGCGTCGGGCTGCTGGCGATCGGGTTCGAGGCGCCGCCGTCGGCCGGGAGCGTCGAGCGCGCGGGCGCGGAAGTCGGCGATGCCTTCATCACGGCGCTCGAGCTCCTGCACCTGCGGCAGACCGACGAACTGCAGCGCGACGTCCGCGAACTGCTCGACGAGTTCACGGGCAGCCTCGCGGCGACGCTGAACCTCTCGGCGGGGCTCGACATCTTCTGCCACGGCGCGAATCGGCTCTTCGGCGCCGATCGCACGTCGGTGTGGGTGCACGATCGCCGCGCGCGCCAGCTGATGCTGCAGGCCTCGTCGGAAGCGTCCGAGGTCGTACGCGGGGTCCGCGTGAGCAGCGACGATCCGTCGGCGCCGGCAGCCGCCGCGATGCGGCGCACCCGGGCGGAGATCGTGCCGCCCGCGGCCGACGAGGCGACCGCCATCGTGACCGTCCCGCTGCGCGGCACGCGGCGCGCGCTCGGCACAATCGTCTTCGAGGGCGTGCGCGTCGAGACCGGCGGCGAGCTGGATCTGCTCGATCGCGCCGACGAACTGGGCCGCCAGCTCTCGAGCGCGATCGAGAACATGCAGCTGCTCGACGACGTGATGCGATCGCGCCGCGAGCTCGAGAACACCTTCGACTCGATCACGCACCTGGTCGCCGTCTCCGACATGCGCGGCCATATCGTCCACGTCAACCGCGCGTTCGCGACGCGCGTCGGCCGCAAGCGCGAGGATCTGATCGACAAGCCGATCGCGGATTACATCGGCCCCGAGCTCGCCGCCTTCCTCGAGCAGCACAAGGCGACCCGCGCGACGCGGCCGCGGGGCGACGCCGCCGTCACCGGCGAAGTCGTGGATCCGGTGTGGAGGGGGCCGTTCATGGTGACCGTCACCGACCTGCTCGACCACGATCGGGAGCCGGTCGGCAGCGTGGTCGTCGCCCGCGATCTGACGTCCCAGACCCGCCTCGAGGCGGAGCGCGAGGAGCTGCGCAAACGTCTGACGCAGAGCGAGAAGCTGGCGGCGCTCGGCCAGTTCGTCGCCGGCATCGCGCATGAGCTGAACAACCCGCTGCAGGGCGTCCTCGGCCACCTCGAGCTGCTGCGGACCACGGGCGCCTTCCCGAAACAGCTGCGCCGCGAGGTCGGCACGATCTATCGTGAAGCGGACCGGGCGGCCAAGATCGTGCGAAACCTGCTCGTGTTCGCCGGATCGCGGCGGCTCGTGCGGCGCGCGGTGAGCCTGAACGTCGTCCTGCAGAAGGTGCTCTCGCTCCGCGCGCCGGCGCACCGTGCGATCGGCATCGAAGTCGTGCGACACTATGACGAAAAGCTGCCGCGCGTGCCGAGCGATCCGCTGCTCCTGCATCAGGTGTTCCTCAATATGGTGATGAACGCGGAGCACGCGATTGCAGCCACGGGCCAGGGCGGCCGGATCGAGATCAGCACGGCCGTGGCGCCGTCGCGGGACAAAATCGTCGCGACGGTGCGCGATACCGGCACCGGCATTCCCGAGGACACGTTGTCGCGAATCTTCGAGCCGTTTTATACCACCAAGGAAGTCGGCAAAGGCACGGGCCTCGGCCTGGCCATCACCTACGGAATCGTGCAGGAGCACGGCGGGCAGATCCTCGCGGCCAATCACCCCGACGGAGGCGCCGTGTTCACCGTGGAACTGCCCATCGCGCCATCACGAGGACGTTGACGCATGATTGATGAAACGTTTCTCACCACCGAGGAAGTCCTCGAGTACCTCCAGGTCAACCTCAGGACGGTGTACCGGCTGATCAAAGCGGGCAAGATCCCGGCGGTCCGTGTCGGCCGGCAATGGCGCTTCCGCAAGCGCGACATCGACGCCTGGCTCGACAGCCAGCGTCCGCGCGGCGGCGGTGCGCGTCCGGCTGCGCCTCCGCCGGCGCGGCCCGCCACCGGCAGAGCACGCCCGCGCGTGCTCGTCGTCGACGACGAG
>QHWK01000526.1 GCA_003223775.1 Acidobacteriota bacterium | reverse complement strand
TCGTCGTGCTGCAGGCGATTCCGGCGACGCAGCCGGGCGTCGAGAATCACGCCGCGGTGCTGCAGGGGCCGCTCTTCGGCGTGCACGTGTCGTCGCTGCTCTTCGCGTACGCGAGCTTCGCGCTCGCGTGCGTCATCGGCATCACCTACGTGCTGCTCTTCAAGGAGATCAAGGCGAAGCACCTCGGCTTCTTCTACGCGCGGCTGCCGTCGCTGCAGGTGCTCGACCGGATGAACCAGCGCGCGATCGTGATCGGGTGGGTGTTCCTCACCGTCGGGATGATCGTCGGCGGCATCTGGGCGGCGCAGGCGCGCGGCAGCTACGGCGCGCTCGATCCGCGCGTGCAGGCGATGTCGGTGCAGGATCCGAAGATCTTCGTCGCGCTCGTCTGCTGGTTCGTGTATTCGTTCGAGCTGTTCGCGGCGAGGCGGATCGGGTGGGGCGGCCGGCGCGCGGCGTATCTGTCGGCGGTCGGAGCCTCGCCCTACACGTTTTGCACCACGGTCGATTTCTGACGCTCGTCGGGCCAGGGGCTAGGGGCTAGCTGGTGCATCTGCTGCTCGTCGGACTGAGTCATCGCACCGCGCCGGTGGAGCTGCGCGAGCGCGTCGATTTCCAGGCGCGCGATCTGCAGGCGGCGCTGCGCGCGCTCGCGGGGCGCGGATCCGCGCGCGAGGCGGTCGTCGTGTCGACGTGCAACCGCGCGGAGATGTACGTCGCGTGCGAGGAGCCCGAGCCGACGCGGGAGGACCTCCTCCGCTTCCTGAGCGACTACAACGAGGTCGTGCCCGCCGACGTGGCGCCGCACGCCTACGACCTCTCGGATCTCGAGGCGGCGCGGCATCTGTTCCGCGTGGCGGCCGGCCTCGATTCGCTCGTGGTCGGCGAGCCGCAGATCCTCGGGCAGGTGAAAGAGGCGCACACGGCCGCGACCGACGCGCGCACGGCGGGGCCGGTGCTCAATCGCCTGTTCCACGCGTCGTTCGCCGTCGGCAAGCGCGTGCGGACGGAGACCGGCCTCGGCTCGGGCGCCGTCTCGGTGAGCTACGCCGCCGTCGCGCTCGCGCGCAAGATCTTCGGCGATCTCGGCGGCCGCAACGTCGTGGTGATCGGCGCCGGCGAGATGGGCAAGCTGACGGCGATCCACATGAAGGCGCAGGAAGTGCGCAACATCACGATCGTCAGCCGCACGATGGCGCACGCCGCACGCACCGCCGAGGCGATCGGCGGCGCGAGCGCCGCGCCGTGGACCGATCTCGACGCCGTGCTCGCCGCCGGCGACATCGTGATCACCGCGACCGGCGCCGCGAGCCCGATCCTCACCAAAGCGCACATCGAGGGCGTGATGCGCCCGCGGCGCAACCGTCCGCTGTTCATCATCGACATCGCGATGCCGCGCGACGTCGAGGCGGCCGCGGGCGAGATCGAGCAGGTCTTCCTCTACAACATCGACGACCTGCAGGCGACGGTGCGCGAGAACCTCGCGCGCCGCGCGAGCGAGGTGACGCGCGCCGAGGCGATCGTCGCCGAAGAGGTCGAGAAGTTCGGCGCGTGGTTCCGGTCGCGCGGCGCGATTCCGACCGTCGTCGCGCTGCGCGAGCGCTTCGAGGCCATCCGCCGCGCCGAGCTCGAGCGCCTCGACTTCAAGCTGGCCGCGCTCCCGCCCGAGGCGCGCGCGCGCGTCGACGAGATCACGCATCTCATCGTCGAGAAGCTGCTGCTGACGCCGACCGAGCAGCTCAAGTCGCTGAGCGACGCCGACACGGTCGGCGCGTACGCCGAAGCGCTCACGCGCCTGTTCGGCCTCGACCTAGACGACCCTCGCAAGGTCGAGCCGTTTGTGCGGCCGCCGCGCCGCGGGCCGCGGTAGCGCGTGGCCCCGCCGGAGCTGCGGCTCGGCACGCGCGGCAGCCAGCTCGCGCTGTGGCAGGCGAACACCGTCGCGGCGCGCGTCGCCGAGGCAGGCGGTCCTCCCTGCCGGATTGTCGTCATCAAGACCTCCGGCGATCGGCTCCAGGAAGCGCCGCTCTCGGAAGTCGGCGGCAAGCGGCTGTTCGTCAAGGAAATCGAGGACGCGCTGCTGCGCGGCGAGATCGATCTCGCCGTCCACAGCAGCAAGGACATGCCGGCCGTCCTGCCCGACGGCCTCACGATCGCCGCCGTCCTGCCGCGCGAGGAGCCGCTCGACGCGGTCGTGCTCCCCGTCATCAGCCATCAGCCAGCCATCAGCCATCAGCCAGCCATCAGCCATCAGCCAGCCATCAGCCATCAGCCATCAGCCATGACGATTGACGGTCTAGTGGCGCGCCTGGGGCAGTCGCCCTCGATCGGAACCGGGAGCGTGCGGCGCATCGCGCAGCTGACTCGGCTGTTTCCCGGCGCCCGCTTCGCGCCCATTCGCGGCAACCTCGATACACGGTTGCGAAAGCTGGACGAAGGCGCGCATGATGCCCTCGTGCTCGCGGCGGCGGGATTGCGGCGGCTCGGGTTCGCCAACCGCATCTCGCTCGCGCTGCCGGCGGCGGCGTGCGTGCCGGCGCCCGGGCAGGGGATCGTCGCCGTCGAGATTCGCGCCGACGATGTGGGAACGCGCGACGCGGTGGCCAGGATCGACGATGCTGCGGCTGGAGCGGCGCTCGTCGCCGAGCGTGCGCTCGTCGCGGCGCTCGGCGGCGGCTGCCAGACGCCCATCGGCGCGCTCGCGACGCCGATTGAGGGCGGCGAGCTGGAGCTCGTCGCGGCGGTCGTCGCGCTCGACGGCAGCAAAGCCGTGCGGGCGTCGGGCCGCGGATCGCGCCGCGACGCCGCCGCCCTCGGCGCGCGCATCGGCGCGGAGCTGATCGCCGGCGGGGCGGACGAGATCCTGAAGGACGCGAGCCACGCGCACGGAGCGGTAGAGGGGATACAGCCGTAGGTAAAATTAAGAATTAGAAATTTGGAATTAAGAATTCGTCGTTGCCGTCGCCGAGCCGGACCACGAATTCTTGATTCTTGATTCTCAATTCTTAATTGACGGCTGCAGGCGGATATCTGATGTCGATGGTTTATCTAATTGGCGCGGGTCCCGGTGATCCCGGGCTCATCACCGTTCGCGGGCTGCAGTGCCTCGAAGCGGCGGACGTGGTGCTGTACGACCATCTCGTCCCGCCGCGAGTGCTGCGCTACGCGCGCGCCGACGCCGAGAAAATCGACCTCGGCGTCGCGACGCCGCAGCCGATCGCGCAGGAAGCGATCTGCTACCTGCTCGCCGAGAAGGCGCGCGAGAGCAAGATCGTGGCGCGCCTGAAGTGGGGCGATCCGTTCCTGTTCGACAGCGGCGGCGCCGAGGCGTTGTTCCTCCACGAGCAGGGTGTCGCGTTCGAGGTCGTGCCCGGCGTGCCGGCCGGGCTGGCGGCGGCGAGCTACGCCGGCATCCCCCTCACCTACCCGGGCGGCGGCAACACGCTGACGTTCATTCGCGGGCACGAGGACGAGGGCAAGGCGCGGACGTCGATCGACTGGGCGGGGCTCGCGCAGCTCGACGGCCCGCTTGTCTGCTACGCCGGACCGGATCGCCTCCGGTTCGTCCTCGGCTCATTGATCGCGCACGGGCGCGCGCCGGACGAACCGACCGCGATCGTGTACGACGGCACGCTGCCGTCGCAGGAGACGCGCGCCGGCACGCTCGAGCAGGTCGCCGAGATCATGAAGCGATCCGACGATCGCCGGCCGGCGATGCTCGTCGTCGGCCGCGTCGTGGCGCTGCGCGATCATCTGCGCTGGTTCGACGCGCGGCCGCTCTTCGGCAAGCGCATCCTCGTGACGCGGCCCAAGGAGCAGGCGCGCGATCTCGTGATGCGCCTCGAGGCGATGGGCGCCGATGCGATCGAAGCCCCGATGATCCGCATCGTGCCGCCGGAGGATTTCGGCCCCCTCGATGCCGCGGCGGCGCGCGTGCACGAGTTCGACTGGGTCGTCTTC
>QHWK01000137.1 GCA_003223775.1 Acidobacteriota bacterium | reverse complement strand
TTCGGCGTATTCGAAGTCGATCTTCGAGCCGGCGAGCTCAGGAAGCGTGGCGTGAAGGTCAGGCTTCAGGAGCAGCCGTTTCAGGTTCTGGCGATGCTGCTCGAACGGCCGGGTGAGACTGTGACCCGGGAGGAGCTTCGCAACCGCCTGTGGACGGCCGAGACTTTCGTCGACTTCGACCACGGCGTGAACAAAGCGGTCAACAGGATTCGGGATGCGCTCGGTGATTCGGCGACGAGCCCCAGGTTCGTGGAGACCGTCGCTCGGCGCGGATATCGCTTCATCGCGGACGTTGCGGTCGCCGAAGAAGCGCCCATCGCCGGATCCGAGATCGCGACTGGCGACCTCGTACCGCTGGAGGATCAGTCGGTCGCGCCTGGCCCGGCGCCGCCGTCGGCGGGACATGTGCGTCCGTGGTACCCGTGGACGATCACCGGCGTCGCGCTGGCTCTTGCGTCGATCGTCGTCGTCGCGTGGGCACTTCAGTCGAGAGCGGCACGGCCGGCGCCCATCCGCTCGCTTGCCGTGCTGCCTCTCGAAAACCTGTCGGGCGATGCCTCGCAGGAATATTTCGCGGATGGGATGACCGACGAACTGATCGCGACCCTCGGTCAGATCAGCGCATTGCGTGTGATTTCGCGGACCTCGGTGATGCCGTACAAACGTGCGCGCAAGCCGCTGCCGCAGATCGCGCGCGAGCTGAACGTGGACGCCATCGTAGAAGGCACTGTTCTCCGCTCGGGTGGCCAGGTTCGGATCACGGCGCAGTTGATCGACGCGCAAGACGACAAGCACTTGTGGTCCGAAACCTACGGGGGCGATCTGCGCGACACGCTCACGCTGCAGAACCGCGTGGCGCGTGCGATCGCAGAGCAGATTCGGATCAACGTGAGCCCGCTGGAACAGGCGACGTTGAAGCATGACAAGTCGGTCGATCCGCAGGCGTACGAGGCGTATCTCAAAGGGCGATTCTTCTGGAACAAGCGTACCGGCGACGACCTTCAAAAGGCGGCCGCCTATTTCAGGCAGGCGATTGAGCGCGATGCGAGTTATGCGCAGGCCTACAGCGGGCTGGCTGACACATATTCCTTGTTGGGGGACTGGCAATATGGCGTGCTGGCTCCCCGGGAGGCACTGCCTAAGGCCAAGGCCGCGGCGACCAGGGCGTTACAGCTCGACAGCACACTGGGCGAAGCTCACACCTCGCTGGCATTCTGCCTGGAGGGTTTCGACTGGGATTTGAAGTCTGCGGATAGGGAATTCCGGAGAGGCATTGAGCTGAACCCGGGTTATGCGACCGCGCATCATTGGTATGCGTGGCACTTGAGTTTACTGGGCAGGAATACTGACGCCATCGCGGAAATGAAGAGGGCGCAACAGCTCGATCCGCTGTCCCTGATCATCAACGCTGATTTGGCGGAGCTCCTGCTCATCGCGCACCTCACCGATGAATCGATCCAACAGAGCCGCAAGACCATCGAAATGGACGTGAATTTTCCGCTCGCACACAATCAACTGGGCGTCGCGTACTTGCAGAGTCACCGGAACGTTGAAGCGATCTCGGAACTTCAAAAGGCAGTCCAGCTTTCCGCGGGCAACCCGACGTGTACGGCCAATCTCGCCCGTGTGTTCGCCGTATCGGGGAGGAGAAACGAAGCCGTACAACTTCTCAGCGATCTGAAGACGCGCTCGAGTGCCAGCTCTTCGAATGCATCGGAAATTGCCGTCGTCTATGCGGCGCTCGGCGACAACGATCAGGCGATGACCTGGCTCGGCAAGAGCTATGACGAGCGATTCAACCCCGGCGTCCTCCTGCGGCCGGGTTTTGATCCTCTCCGCGCCGATTCCCGATTCCACGACCTTGAACGCCGCGTTGGACTCAGTCGATGAGAGCTCCCCGCACGTCATAGTCCCCGCCCGGTAGATTTCGGATCTCGAACGAGATCGTGCGCGGCGCTTCGGCGCCCTCGAGCTGAATCCTGCTGCTTCGGTAGTACTCGCCCGACTCCGACGCCGGCCCCTTCATTTATTCCATATGCATCGAGCAGGAATATTTCTGCGCGAGGTCTGGTCTGTATAGACGAACGCGGCGAACTTCGAGGTGCCGGAGTGGCGAACAACGGAATAGAACGGAAATGAGAAAGGGATCAGTCATGCGTGCATTCGTGACAGCAGGTGCCGTGATCGCTCTCGGCCTGGGCATGTGGGCCTGCGGCGGGAACGGCTATTCGAGCGGGAACGCGACCAGTCCAACGCCGTCGCCGAGCGGTTCAGGCGTCGTGACGATCAACGTCGTCGCCATCAATGGCGCGCAGTCGTTCTCGCCGAACCCGGCGACCATGCCGGCCGGCCAGATGGTTGTCTGGCACAACGTCGACACCACCACACACCATGTCGTGCTGGACGATCGGTCCGTGGACACCGGTGATCTCGCCCCTGGCGCGTCCAGTCAGCCGATGACGATCGGCGGCACCGGCGGCGGCCAGTATCACTGCTCGATTCATCCCGTGATGGTCGGCAGCATCAATCAGGATACGCAGGCGACGCTGCCCTGTCAGGGCGGTTACTGCGACTGAAGCAAGCGCTGGCTGGGGTTTCGCGCAACGGTGGAAGCGTCTGCGATTCCCGCAGCGCAGCCGTCAGGCGAAGTGAAGAGGAATGTGCAGAGATGATGAAGAACGCAGCAGTGGTTCTAGTGGCCCTGGGGATTGTTGTTCACGTGAGCGCGAAAGGGCGTGACTCTCTCGCGAGATTCGAAGGCGGCATAGGTGTCCAGCCGGTGTCGAGCTTTGCTGCGCCGCTGAACGCAGATGGAACGTTCCAGAACGTGACTCGGAACTTCGTGAGAGGGGTCAAGTCCTCCACCGCCATCTGGAGGATCGCCGATCTCCGAGCCGACGTCGACACTGACGGCCGTCTCAAGGTCAGAGGTCGCGGCTTGCTCCTTGGCAGCGGCGACAGCATCGGTCAGAATGCCGTCCAAAGCGTCTTCGCGACATTGATCTGTGAAGCCGCGGCTCCCTTTGTCGAGCGCAGCACCGCCACTGCTGGCGTTCCGCTCGAACCGAACGGCGATTTTCGAATCGACGACATGCTGAATCCTGCGCCGTCGGATTGCCTCAGCCCGGTGCTTCTGATTCGCAGCAGCGGCAATGGCGCCTGGTTCGCTGCCGGGATTCCAAAGCTCGGAGATGACGACTAGTTCCAGCCGCCAACGCGCAATTCGCGCGGGCGGGCTCGCGCGCGTGGGCTGGACGTTGTTGGTCGGACATTCGCCGTCGTGAGCTGGGACATCGAAATACGAAGAGCAGCGAAAGCAGCGACCGCGGGAGTGGTAGAGAGGGAGGAGACATGGCGATTGAGCTGCGCGGCAGCGCGCCGCTGTTCGAGGTCTTCGACATGCCGGCGGCCTTTGCGTTCTACCGCGGCGTCCTCGGCTTCGAGGTCGTCAACACGAACACGCAGAAGGACGCGGATCCGGCGGACGTCGACTGGGCATGGCTGCGGCTGAACGACGTCGACGTGATGCTCAACACCGCGTACGATCAAGGCGAGCGTCCGCCCGAACGCGATCCGAGAGGTGTGTGCGGCTACGGCGTCTGTCTGTAGCCTCTGCTTCCAATGGAATGACAGCACGTCACGCGAACGCCAATGATTCTGGCCGGACGCAATATTGGCGAGACACGCGTGACAGCGACCAGGAAAAGGAGTATCCATATGCGACCCGCGTGAAACCTGGCTGCGAGGCGGAGACATCCGATGCCCGACTACAAGCTGCTCGGCCACAATTACACGACGCCGGACCTGATCGCCAAGGTGACAGGCCGCGCGAAATACGCCGAGGATTATCGGGCCGACGGCATGTCGTTCTGCAAGCTTCTTCTGAGTCCGATGCCGCACTGCCGCGTGCGCCGCATCGACGCCAGCGCGGCGCTGGCAATGCCCGGCGTCAAAGGCGTTCTGACGGCCGACGATCTCCCGGCTCCTCCGAAGGATAGCCGCGGTTCCGATGCCGGCCCGTCACTGGCGCCTGAAGTTGCGCTCACAAACGAGCCGGTCTACAAGGGCGAGCCGATTCTCGCCGTGGCGGCCGTCAGCGAACTGGCCGCGGCGGAAGCCATCGAGAACATCACGCTCGATCTGGAGCCGCTGCCGTTCGTCATCGATCCCCTCGACAGCTTGCGACCGAAGGGACCGAACGCCCGCCGCGAAGGCAACGCCTTTGTCGGAGGGAAGCTCCAGACCGTCAAGTGGACGTCGCAGGACTTCTCAGGCGCTCCCGACGGCCAGATGCCGACGGGCGAGCCCGGCGTTCAATGGGCGTACGGCGATCTGAGCGCCGGCTTTCAGCAGGCGGCTCTCGTCCTCGACGACACGTTCCATACGCAGACGACGAGCCATCAGCCGCTCGAAACGCGGACCGCGATGGCCTACTGGCAGAATGGAAAACTCTTTCTCCACTGCTCGACGCAGAGTGTGATGCGCACCGTCGAATCGGTGGCGCAGTGGGTCGGCATCAAGCCCGAGCAGATCGTCGTCATCAGCGAATACACCGGCGGTGGCTTCGGCAGCAAGATTCCGGGCACGTATACCGTCGCCGTGCCAGCGCTCCTGGCGAGGAAGATCGGCGGTCCGGTGATGATGCGCATCAGCCGCGAGGAAGAACACTACATCGGCCGCCACCGTCCGTCGTTGATGGCGCGCGTCAAGATCGGCTTCCGCGCAGACGGCCGGGTCACGGCCGTTGACATGTTCGTCCTGCAGGACGCCGGCCCGTACGAAGATCAATTCGATCTCGCAGCGGCGCCGCTGATGTGCTCGCTCGGCTACCAGCCGATGGCGATGCGCTTCCGCGGCCTTTCCGTACTGACCAACACTCCGCCGCCGACATCGCAGCGGGCGCCGGGCGGCGCACAGATGAACGCCATCATGGAGCCGCTGCTCGCCAGGGCGGCGCATCGGCTCGAGATCGATGCTGTCGCTCTCCATCGCATCAACGCGCCGTCAGGCAAGGCGCCGTTCGGAGGCGCAGACAAGGACGGCAAGCGCAGCCACGTCACCAGCGCGTTCGTGCAGCAGGCGATCGATCGTGGAGCCGAGCTCTTCCGGTGGAACGAACGGAAGGCGCGCAGCGGCAAACGGAACGGCACGAAAGCCCGAGGAGTGGGTATCTCGGTCAGTCCGTTCATCGGCGGGTACTCGATCGGTTACGACAGCCTCATGACGATCCGTCCCGACGGCAAGCTCTATGTTCAGTCAGGCGTCGGCAACCTCGGAACTCACTCGGTCATCGACACAGCCCGCGTCGCGGCCGAAGTGCTGGACGTGCCCTGGGACACTGTCGAAGTCATCTGGGGCGACACGAGCAAGAACCTCCCCTATACGTGCACGTCGGACGGAAGCCAGACGATCCATGCGATGTCGCGATCGAATCACGCCGGGGCGATGGACGCGAAGCAAAAGCTGTTGGAGATTGCGGCGATCGATCTGGGCGGCCGTCCCGACGATTATCGCGTCGACGGCGGCCGCGTCTACCACTGGGCGAATCCCGCGCGGCACCTCACATTCGCGCAGGCGGCGCAGCGCGCGATCACGCTCGGCGGCAAATACGACGGCCACGAGCTGCCGGCAAACATCCACCTGACGACGCGAGCATCGGCGACGGCCCTGGTCGGCCTCGGCTTGATGGGTGTAGCAAAGGACGTGTACCCACACGACGGCGAGACACACTCCTACGTGGTTGGATTCGCCGAAGTTGAAGTCGACGTCGAGACCGGAGCCGTGACGCTCGTGGACTACGCGGCCGTCGCCGACGTGGGCGTCGTCGTGAATCCACGAAGCCTTGGCGGTCAGGTGCTGGGAGGGAGCTGCCTCGGCATCGGCCACGCGCTCACGCAGAAGACCGTCTACGACCACCACTACGGCGTGCCGCTGGCCATGCGATTCCACCACAGCAAACCGCTGACGATCCTGGACGTGCCGACCAGCATGCGGCACGCCGCGCTCGATATTCCCGATCCCGAAACGCCGGTTGGCGCACGCGGTGTCGGTGAGCCGCCGGTGGGGGCAGGGCTCGGCTCGGTGCTTTCCGCAATCGCGGACGCCGTAGGCGACGATGTCTTCCGTCGCATCCCGGTCACGCCGGACGTCGTTCTGACGTCGCTCGACGCCGGACGGCGAGTGCACGACGTGCTTGCTGCCTACACATAGGTGTTTGGCGTAGCATCCACCGACGAAGGAGGCACACGTCATGGCTCGCGTCGATCGCCGGCAGTTCTTTCGAATCGGCGGCCTCGCATCAGGCATCGCCGCAGGCCTGCCTCGCGTCGCGCTCGGCGATGCGATCGACGATCGCGCCGATCGGGACGTGAGGCTGAGCGGCGACGGCGTGGGCCTGACGCCCACGCAATACGCCGGGCTGCTGAATCAGCTGGTCGAGGCGGCGGGCTTCGCTCCCGACTCCTATTCGCTCGGCGGCATCGTCGACCAACTCGAGGACGAGTGCGCGCGCGTGCTTGGAAAAGAGCGCGCCATCTTCATGCCCACCGGCACGCTCGCCAATCACATGGCGGTGCGAGCGCTCGCCGGCGGATCGAGCCGCGTCATCGTCCAGGAGGAGAGCCATTTCTATCAGGACGAAGGCGACTGCGCGCAGACGCTCAGCGCGCTGACGCTCATCCCGCTCGCGCCCGGCCGCGCGACCTTCAGCGCCGACGATGTGCAGCGCGTGATCGATCAGACGAAAGCGGGTCGCGTAGTCTCGCGCGTGTCGGCCATCTCGATCGAGTCGCCTGTGCGCAGGAAACAGGGCGAACGGTTCGATCCCATCGAGTTGAGGAAGATCATCGCGCTCGCGCGGCGGGAAGGGATTCGTCTGCATCTCGACGGCGCGCGCCTCTTTCTGCAGGCCGCGTACACCGGAGAGAGCGTCGCCGATTATGCGCGGCCGTTCGATACGGTGTACGTCTCGCTCTACAAGTACTTCAACGCCGCGTCCGGCGCGATTCTCGCGGGGCCGCGGGCACTCCTCGACGGGATGTATCACGGCCGTCGAATGTTCGGCGGCGGGCTGAATCAGGTCTGGCCGTTCGCGCTCGTCGCGCGGCATTATCTCGACGGCTTCAGCGATCGCTACAGTCGCGCGGTGCGCACATCGGAGGAGTGGATTCGCGCGCTCGGCCGTCACGGCGCGTTCACGATCGATCGCGTGCCGTCGGGAACGAATCTGTTCCGGCTTCGCGTCAGCGGAACAGATCCGGCGTCGCTCCAGCGGCGGCTCGCATCGGCGCGCGTGATGCTCGCGCCGCCGCAGAACGGCGCGTTCCTCATCGGCGTCAACGAGACGCTGAACCGAACGAGCGCTGCGGATCTGACCGAGACGTTCGTCCGCGCGTTAGCGGGTTGACTGTGTCAGTGGCTCTGCAGCCGTCTTTGTCCTGAAGGAGGCACGATGAAACTTTTGTTGGCACTCGCGTCGGTAGTGACCGTTGGCGCGCTCGCGTACGCGCAGCAACACGCCCCTTCCGCAGGCATCCACGTCGATCCCACGAAAGTCGCAGAGGCGCTTGCGAAAGGCGGAACGCTGGTCACGAGGCCGGACTTGATCGTCCAGGGCAGCCACCGCGACAAGGCTGGCCAGGTGGAAGTCCACGACAAGGAGACCGACGTGATCCACGTCCTCGAGGGCGAGGCCACGTTCGTCTTCGGAGGAACGATGGTTGGCGGCAAGACCACGCGGCCCGATCAATGGCTGGGGACCGACATCACCGGCGGAGAAACCCATCATATCGCCAAAGGCGACGTGTTCGTCATCCCCGCGGGCGTTCCGCACTGGTTCAAGGAAGTACCCAAATCGATCAGCTACTTCGTCGTGAAAGTGATCAAGTAATCACGGGAACGCGCTCGGATCGACGACGACATGCTTGATCCGCTGCCGCTTCCACGTGTACGTGATGTGAACGAGGCCGTCGGCGCTTTGAATCATGGCGGGGTACGAGTATTCGCCCGCCTCGCGTTCGAGCACGAGCGCCGGCGTCCACGTCTTTCCATCGCGGGACACGGCGACGTTCAGCGGCGAGCGCCCCTGCGTGGTGTGGTTGTAGACAATCACGTGGCGGCCGTCGCGCAGCGTCACGGCGTCGATCCCTGAGTTGGGGTTCGGCAGCGACGTCAGCGCCAGCGGACTCCACGTCCGTCCACCGTCGGCCGACCACGTTTCGAAAATGCGCTGCGAGCGCGTGCGGCCGACTGCCTGCAGCCTGCCGTCCGGGTGCACCAGTATGCTCGGCTGGATCGCATCGATCGCGGGCCCATCGCCGGCGCCGGGAAAGGACGTCGTCCACGTGAGCCCGCCGTCGGTCGTGCGCTCGAAGTGGACGCGCCAGTTGCTCGGACGATCGGTGGACTCGGTGCTGCTGCCAGCGACGAGCGCGCCGTCGGAAAGGCGCACCGGCTTGTTCTTGATCGGACCAAGGATGCCGTCCGGCAGGCGCCGCGCCGCGCTCCACGTGCGCCCGCTGTCACGCGAGGTGCGAACCATGCCCCACCACGTCTGCGGGCTCGGTCCAACTTTGTAGAACAGCATCAGCGAGGCGCCGGGCACGTCGACCAGCACCGGATTCCAGCAGGGAAGGCGCGCGCCATCCGGCTGCGCGCCGGTGGCGATCTCGATCGGCGCCGTCCATGTGTCGCGCTCGTGCCGCGACAGCCAGATGCCGACATCGACTGCGCCCTCACGCGTGCCGCCGAACCATGCCGCGACCAGCCCGTCGCGCGTCTCGACGATCGTCGATGCATGCGCGCTCGCGAACGGCGCCGTCTCGAACACGAACTCCGAGTGGATCGGCGGACGCGGCGGAAGCGATCCCAGGTACGCGGAGAGCGCGATGATGTCGTCTTCCGACAGATTCACGACGACCTTCTTCATCAGCGCCGCGTTGGCGCCGGCGCTCGTGCCGTTCTGCATCGTCAGGAGCTGCCGCGCGATGTAGACCGGCTGCAGGCCCGCAATCCGCGGCACCTCGCCGAGCCCGGTGAGCGCGTCGCCGTGGCAGAGCGCGCACTGAATCGTCTTGCCCGCGTCGCCCGCCTTCGCCAGCGCGGCGCCCTTGGCGATGCTGCCGGGCGGCACGTACGCGATGAAGCCGGAGTGAGGATCGCGGATCGTCGTCCGCATCGGGTCTTCCGGAATCTGGATGATCCGGCGGCCGATCGCCTCGGTCCCGCCGTCGGGGTGAATGCGTCGATGGCGGGCGTCAGCGCTGACGTAGGTCTTCGGCGGCGTCGCGGCCTCGATCACTTTGACGAATGTCGTCGGCGTGAGGGCTGCGAAATACGCCGCCGCCTCGCGCACGTCCTCGTCGGAGACGGCGCGAGCGATCGGCCCCATGCGCGTTTCCTCGCTCCGCGCGCCGCTCTTGAAGTACCTCATCTGCCGGATGATGTATTCGGCCGGCATGCCCGCGAGGTCGGCCGATTCCGGGTGCCCCTGCCCCGACATCAGATGGCACGACCCGCACGCGTTCGGCATCGGGCCTTTCACGCTGCGCGGCGCCGGCGGATGTTCGTCCGGAAACCAGTCGGGAGGAGTGGCGTTGCCGGCGATCGCCGCGGCCTCGTAGTCCTTGCTGCTGCCGGTGGCACGGACCGTCGCCGGCACGCGCGGCTCGGGTGGTTGCACCTTGTCGGGAATGTTGTAGGCCCACTCCGGCAGACCGTTCGGAATCTTCGACGGCGCCGGGTTCTGCGCCCGAACGGCGGCCGTTGAAAGCGACACGCACACGAGCATGCGAAATGCATTGCGCACGCGCGGATTATCCGCTTTTGGAACAGAATCTGTCGCGTGATTGGAGGGTCGCGATGAAGACGATCGTTGGCATTCTGGCAGCCGTCATCGCCTCGGCGTCGCTGCAAGCCGCGGATCCGCCTGGATTCGCGATCTGGAAGGCGGCCGATCTGAGGTCC
>QHWK01000525.1 GCA_003223775.1 Acidobacteriota bacterium | reverse complement strand
CGGCGCGGTGGCGGCAGCCGAGAAGAAGATCGGCGGCGGCCGATCGATCGTGTGGACCTCGACGCTCGACGACTCGTGGACCGACATCGCGGTGAAGCCGATCTTCCTGCCGCTCGTGCACCAGATGGTCCGCTATCTCGCGCAGTACGAACAGCCGGCCGCGTGGTTCACGGTCGGACAGGGCCTCGATCTCACCGCGCGCGCCAAGACGCGCGCCGATCGCATCGTCGTCACGCCGTCGGGTGAGCGCATCATGCAGTCGAGCGTCGGCGAGGGGAACGAGGGGCTGCTCGAGCTGAACGAGCAGGGCATCTACGAGATCCGCACCGCGGCCACGAGCGGCGGCCGCCCCGAAGCGATCGCCGTGAACCTCGATCCGGCCGAGTCCGATTTGAGCGCGATCGATCCGAGCGAGCTCGTGGCGGCGGTCACCGGCCATGCGATGGCGGAGAACGTCCAACCGGAGCAGACACAGGAGATGACGCGTGAAGAGGCCGAAAAGCGTCAGGCGCTCTGGTGGTACCTGCTGCTCGGCGGCCTCATGCTGCTCGCCGCCGAAACGGCCATCTCGAATCACCTGTCCCGGAAAGAAAAGTTCCTGTAATCTGATTGCGTAGCGGGCCAGGACGTCGGTAGCGCAGCCCTCTCGGCTGCATCAGGGGCGCGACATGGACCACCGCAGCGAGCTCATCGAGGTCATCCGGCGCGTGCGGAACCGCTGGCGTCTGAGGCTCGCGCTGCGCGGCGCGGTCATCGTCGTCGCCGGCACCGTGCTCGCGCTCCTGCTCTCCGCGTCCGGGCTCGAATCGTTCCGCTTCAGCGCGCCGGCGATCATTTCGTTCCGCATCATCACCGTCGCCGTCTTCGTCGGGCTTCTCTTCTACGGGCTCGTGTGGCCGCTGCGCCGCCGCGTCAGCGACGCGCAGGTGGCGATGTATCTCGAGGAATGCGATCCGACGCTCGAGGCGGCGATCATCAGCGCCGTCGAGGCGACGGCCGGCAGTGGATCGCCGGCGCACTCGCCTCGCCTCGTCGAGAAGCTCGTCGAGCAGGCGATCGATCAGTGCCGCGCGCTCGACGACGGCCGCGTCGTGGAGCGGACCTCGGTGCAGCGGCACGCCGCGTCGCTCGCCGCCATCGCGGCGCTCGTCGCGCTCGTCATCGCGTTCGGGCCGGCCTATCTGCGCCACGGCCTGTCGGCGCTGTTGATCATTTCCCGCAGCGCGGAAGCCTCCACGCCGTACAAGATCGAAGTGCAGCCGGGGAACACGAAAGTGCCGCGCGGCGCCGACCAGGCCGTGCGCGCGCGGCTGCTCGGGTTTTCGTCGAGCGACGTCAGCGTGATGATGCGCAACACGCCGAAGGCCGCGTTCGAGCGCGTGCCGCTCATCCCCGCGAAGGAGCCCGGCCAGTTCGAGGGAATGCTCTTCCACCTCGACAAACCGACCGAGTACTACGTCGAGTCGAACGGCGTGCGATCCGAGAAGTTCACGCTCGCCGTCGTCGATCTGCCGACCGTGCAGCAGCTCGATCTCGAATACCGCTTCCCCGCGTACACCGGCCTCGCGCCGCGGAAGGCGGAGGGCGGCGACGTCGCGGCGATTCGCGGCACCGAAGTGGTGCTCCACGTCACGCCGACGATGAGCACGCCGGACGGGAAGATTCGCCTGAGCGACGGCGGCGCGATGCCGCTCACGCGCCAGGCGGACGGCACGCTCACCGGCAGCTTCACGATCGCGCAGCAGGGCTTCTATCGCATCGAGCTCACCGGGCCGCACGGCGAGAAGGTGGACGCGTCGCCGCAGTACACGATCGACGTGATCGACGACGAGCCGCCGTCGGTGCACTTCACCAAGCCGGGCCGCGACACGCAGGCGAGCCCCGTCGAGGAGCTCTTCCTCGAGGCGCGCGCCGACGACGACTACGGCGTGAAGTCGCTGCAGCTGTTCTACTCGGTGAACGGCTCGACGCCGAAGTCGATCAGTTTGTTCGGCGGCTCGCGTCCGCTGCCGGAAGTGAGCGCCGGGCACACGATCTATCTCGAGGAGCTGGGCCTCAAGCCGGGCGACTTCGTCTCCTACTACGCGAAGGCCTCGGACACCGACGCCGTGCAGGGATCGAAGACGACGACCAGCGACATCTACTTCGTGCAGATCCGCCCGTTCAAGAAGGACTACAAGCCGGCGCAGTCGCAGGCCCAGGGCGGCGGCGGTGGTGGCGGCGGCGGCCAGCAGGTCGGGCAGCTCTCGCAGCAGCAGCGCGAGATCGTCGCCGCGACCTTCAACATCGTCCGCGACAAGGCGAAGACGAAGCCGGACAAGTATCGCGAGAACGTGGTCTTCCTGAACCTCGCGCAGGCGAAGCTGCGCGAGCAGGTCGAGGAGCTCGTCACGAAGCTGAAGTCGCGGCTCGGCGCCGTCGATCCGTCGTTCAACACGATCGCGGAAGTGCTGCCGAAGGCGGCCGAGGAGATGAAGGCCGCCGAGTCGGAGCTGAAAGGCCTGAAGGCCGACAGCGCGCTCTCGCCGGAGCAGCGCGCGCTGAAGCTGCTGCAGGAAGCCGAGCAGCAATACGAGCTGCAGGTGGCGCAGCAGCAGGGCGGCGGCGGCGGAGGCGGCGGCAATAACGCGATGGCCGAGGACCTCGCGGATCTGTTCGAGCTCGAGCTCGACAAGCTCGCGAACCAGTACGAGATGCAGCAGCGCGCCGAGCAGCAGCAGGGCGATCAGCAGATCGATCAGCTCGTCGAGAAGCTGAAGGAGCTCGCGCGCCGGCAGCAGCAGGAGCTCGAGCGGCAGCGCCGCATGGCGCAGGCGGGCCAGAGCGGATCGGGCAACTCGAGCGCCGCGCAGCGCGAGCTCGCCGAGCAGGTGGAGCAGATGAAGCGGCAGCTGCAGCAGCTGACGCGCAACGAGCAGCAGCGCCAGCAGCTGAACGACGCCATGCAGAAGCTGCAGGACGCGGCGAACGCGATGCGGCAGGCGGCCGCGAACGGATCGAAGGACGGCGGCGCGCAGGCCACTCAGGCGCTCGATCGGCTGCGCGAGGCGCAGCAGAAGCTCGAACGCAACCAGGGCGGCCGCGGCGATCGCGATCTGCAGCGCGCGCAGCGCCAGGCCGAGGAGCTCGCGAGCGAGCAGAAGGAAGTCGCTTCCGACGTCAACAGTCTCGATCAGACGCAGGCCGGGCCGGGCCGCGACGCGAAGGCGAAGACGCTCGGCGAGCGCAAGGACGCGATGGACGCGAAGGTCGCCGATCTGCAGCAGCAGCTCGAGAAGCTCGCGAACCAGATGCGCCGCGACGAGAAGGAGGCGGCGCGCAAGCTCGATGAGGCCGCCGGCAGCATCCGCGACAAGCGCATCCGCGAGAAGATCCGCTACACGCAGCGCGTCATTCAGCAG
>QHWK01000524.1:4859-8504 GCA_003223775.1 Acidobacteriota bacterium | reverse complement strand
CGCGGGAGTCTCAAGAGCTGTGCCACGAAACGTCGGCATTTCGCGCGATTTCGGCGGGCTGCGCCGTCGGATTCCCGCGCCGACTGACGGTTCCTGCAGGGGTGGGCTGTTTTCTGTAACTGCGCGAGGCGCCATCGGTGCCTGGACGCCTTCGCCGAAATGCCCGTACATTGAGACAATTGGCGACACTATATATAGAGAGGCGCTTGCTATCATGTGGCACCCCGCGGGTGCGCGGGCGCAGGGGAGGACGTCTGGCCGCGATGCTGAAATGGCCGTCGGTTGTCTGTGCCGTCGTCGCCGCGGGTGCGGTCGTGGGCGCCGGCGGGCAGCAGGCGCCGACCGATTCGCCGCAGGCGCTCGTCGCGCGCACGTGCGTCGGCTGCCACAACGACCGCACGCACAGCGGCAACCTGTCGCTCGCCTCGTTCGACGTCGCCACGGCGGGCGAGCATGCGGACGTCGCCGAGAAGATGATCCGGAAGCTGCGCGCGGGGCAGATGCCGCCGCCCGGCAGCCGGCGGCCGGACGAGACGTCGCTCGCGCGGCTCGCCGACGCGCTCGAGGCACAGGTCGACGCGCGCGCCGCCGACGCGCCGCCCGGACGCCGCACGTTCCAGCGCTTGAACCGCGCCGAGTACGCGCGGTCGGTTCACGACCTGCTCGCGCTCGACGCCGACGCGGGCAGCTACCTGCCGCTCGACTCCAAGAGCGCGAACTTCGACAACATCGCCGACGCGCAGCTGCTGTCGCCGACGCTGATGCAGGCGTATCTCACGGCGGCGGCCGAGATCAGCCGCCTCGCGGTGGGCGATCCCGACGCGACGGCGCGCGAGGCGACCTACGCCGTGTCGCGCTGGGCCTCGCAGCGCGAGCACGTCGAGGGCGCGCCCTACGGCACGCGCGGCGGCGTCTCGGTCGTGCACACCTTCCCGGCCGACGGCGACTACCGCTTCCGCGTCTCGTTCTACCACGAGACGACGGGCGCGCTGTACGGCAACGGACGCGCGGCGCTGCACACGGCGGAGGCGCCCGAGCAGATCGAGATCTCGATCGACGGCGCGCGCGCGGCGCTGCTGGACATCGACCGCTGGATGAGCACGTCGGATCCCGACGGCGTGAACCTGCGCACGGAGCCGATCGCGATCGCCGCGGGGCCGCACCGCATAGCGGCGGCGTTCATCCGCCGCTTCGAGGGGCCCGCGCAGGATCTGATTTCGCCGCTCGAGTGGTCCATCGCCAGCACGAGCATCGCCGACGCCTACGGCTTCACCACGCTGCCGCACCTGCGCGACCTGGCGATCACCGGACCGATGAAGGTCACCGGCATCTCGGACACGCCGAGCCGCGCGAAGATCTTCACGTGCCGTCCGCGCGCCGGCTCGCAACAGATCGTCTGCGCGCGCGAGATCGTGTCTCGCCTCGCGTCGCAGGCCTTCCGGCGGCCCGTTGCGGAGCGCGACGTCGCCGCGTTGATGGACCTCTACACCAGGGGCGCGAAGGACGCCGGCTTCGAGGCGGGCGTGCGCATGGCGATCGAGGGGATCCTCGCGAGCCCGCGGTTCGTCTTCAGGCTCGAGGAGCCGCCGAGCGCGGCGCGCGCGGGACGAAGCTACGCGCTGAGCGATCTCGATCTCGCGTCGCGCCTCTCGTTCTTCCTGTGGGCCACGGGGCCGGACGAGGCGCTGCTGCGGCTCGCGGAGCGCGGCCGCCTGTCGTCGCCGGCGACGCTCGAGCAGCAGGTGCGGCGCATGCTCGCCGACGCGCGATCGGACGTGCTCGCCTCGCGCTTCGCGTCGCAGTGGCTGCGGCTGCAGGATCTCGACAAGATCAACCCCGACGTCCGCTTCTATCCCGATTTCGACGAGCAGCTGAAGTCGGCGATGCGGCGCGAGACGGAGCTCTTCTTCCGCCACATCGTGCGCGAGGATCGCCCCGTCCTCGATCTCTTCTCCGCCGACTACACGTTCGTCGACGAGCGGCTCGCCCGCCACTACGGCATCCCGGACATCGTCGGGACGGAGTTCCGCAAGGCGCCCTACGCCGACGCGCGGCGCCGCGGGCTGCTCGCGCACGGCAGCATCCTGACGCTCAGCTCGCACGCCGATCGCACGTCGCCGGTGCTCCGCGGGAAATGGGTGATGGAAGTGCTGCTGGGCACGCCGCCGCCGCCGCCGCCGCCGAACGTGCCCGATCTCGAGGCGACGGCCGACTCCGAGGACGGGCGCATGCGCACGGTGCGCGGCTCGTCGTGCCACCGCATGATCGATCCGATCGGGATCGCGCTCGAGAACTTCGACGTCACCGGCGCGTGGCGGATCAAGGACAACGGCATGCCGGTCGATCCGGCGAGCGCGCTCTACGACGGCACGCCGCTCTCCGGGCCCGCCGATCTGCGCGGCGCGCTGCTGAAGCGCTCGCGCGTGCTGATTCAGACGTTCACCGAAAACCTGATGACGTTCGCGCTCGGCCGGCGACTCGGCTACGAGGACATGCCCGCGGTGCGGACGATCGTCCGCCACGCGGCCGCCGCCGACCATCGCTTCTCCGCATTCGTCGTGGGCATCGTGAACGCGCCGGCGTTTCGCATGAAGAGCGCCGACGTGCAGACCGACGCAGCGGGCGACCAGAGGTAACGACATGGCATTCATCACCGGAACGCACATCCCCCGCCGCACGATGCTGCGGGGCCTCGGCGCGACGATCGCGCTGCCGTTTCTCGACGCGATGGCGCCGGCGCGCGGCCTCTGGTCGAGGACCGCGCACGCGGCGGCGCTCGATCGCACGCGGCTCGTCTGCATCGAGATGGTGCACGGCGCGGCGGGCGCCAACGAGTGGGGCGCGACCGAGCACCTGTGGTCGCCGGCCGGGACCGGGCGCGCGTTCGATTTCGCGTCGAGCGCGCTCAGTCCCCTCGAGCCGTTCAGAAACCGTCTGACGATCGTCAGCGACACCGACGTCCGGGGGGCGGACGCGGTGACGCCGCCCGAGATCGGCGGCGATCACTTCAGGTCGAGCGCCGTCTTCCTCACGCAGACGCATCCGAAGCAGACCGAGAGCTCCGACGTGCGCGCCGGCGTGTCGCTCGATCAGATCTACGCGCAGCGCTTCGGGCAGGACACGCCCATCCCGTCGATGCAGCTGTGCATCGAGAACACCGACCAGGGCGGTGGCTGCGCGTACGGCTACTCGTGCGTCTACACGGACATGATCAGCTGGGCCTCGTCGACCGAGCCGCTGCCGATGATCCGCGATCCGCGGATGGCGTTCGATCAGCTGTTCGGCGCGGGCGGCTCGGCGAAGGAGCGCGACGCGCGCCGCCGCGCCACGACGAGCGTGCTCGACTACATCACGGCGCAGGTCGGCGATCTCACCAGGCGCCTCGACGCGAGCGATCGCCGGCGCATGGAGCAGTATCTCGACGGCGTGCGGGAGATCGAGCGGCGCATCCAGAAGATCGAAGCGCGAAACACGACCGGCGACGCGCGCGAGCTGCCGGGGGCGCCGGCCGGCGTGCCCGACTCGTTCGACGAGCACGTGAAGCTGATGTTCGATCTGCAGGCGCTGGCGCTGCAGGCCGACGTCACGCGCGTCTTCTCGTTCAAGATGGGGCGCGACGCCTCGAGCCGCGTGTACCCGGAGAGC
>QHWK01000524.1:0-4841 GCA_003223775.1 Acidobacteriota bacterium | reverse complement strand
CGATTCAGGACGGCGACGCGTCGCTGCTCGACCGCACCGCGATCATCTACGGCTCGCCGATGGCCGACGGCAACATCCACAACCACAAGCGCTGCCCGCTCATCGTGCTGGGCGGCGCGAACGGCCGGCTGCCGGGCAACGCGCACCTGAAAGCGCCCGCCGGCACGCCGATGGCGAACGTGATGCTGGACGTCATGCACCGCGTCGGGCTGACCGACATCGATCAGTTCGGCGATTCGACCGGAACGTTCTCGCTGGGCCAGTAGAGGGAGTGACGGCTTATCACGAAGACACGAAGGTCCACGAAGACACGAAATCCTTCTGTACAAAATCCAGTACAAGAAGATTTCGTGTGCTTCGTGACTCTTCGTGATTTCGTGATGATCCGTCCCTCTGACGAGAGATCATGTTGAAACTACTACTCTTCACTCGGTGCGCCGTTCTCGCGGGGATCGTGCTGCTGTTGCCGGCCGCGCCGCGCGCGGGCGCTGGCGCGAGCCCGGTTGCGGATGCCGCGATGCGCGGCGACGCGGCGGCGGTTCGCGCGCTGCTGCAGCAGCACGCCGACGTCAACGCGCCGCAGGGCGACGGCATGACGGCGCTGCATTGGGCCGCCGCCGAGGGCGACGCCGCGCTCGCGGCGGCGCTCGTCGGCGCGGGCGCCTCGACAGCGGCCGGCACGCGCGTCGGCCACCATACGCCGCTGCACATCGCCGCGAAAGAAGGCCGCGCGCCGATCGTACGGCTGCTCGTCGACGCGAAGGCCGACGTCAACGCGCTGACCACCACGGGTGTCGCGCCGCTGCACTTCGCCGCCTCGTCGGGCAGCCGGGAGGCGGTCGCGATCCTGCTCGCCGCCGGCGCCGATCCGAACGCGCGCGAGCCGGAGTGGGGACAGACGCCGCTGATGTTCGCAGCGGGCGCGGGGCGCACCGACGTCGTCCGCGAGCTGATGGCGCACGGCGCCGATGCGAGCCTGACCGGCAAGGTCGTCGACATCAGCGAGCGCAATCGCCTCGACAGCGCCGAGAGCCGCGCGCGCAACGCGCGCATCGCGGCCATTCAGAAGCAGCTCGCGGCCGCGAAAGCGGCGGCCGCGGCGCCGGCTGCGGCGCCCGCGGCGGCGCGGCGTCCGCGCGGCGGCGACGATGCGGGCAACGAGCCGGAGCCGCTCGGCTACGCGGAGCTCGTCGGCGCGCAGGGCGGCCTCGCGGCCATCCACCTCGCCGCGCGCGAGGGCTTCGCGGCCACCGTGTTCGCGCTGCTCGACGAAGGCGCGGACATCGATCAGCCGAGCGCGTCCGATCACACGACGCCGCTCCTCATCGCGACGATCAACGGCGACTTCGATCTCGCGATGCAGCTCGTCGCGCGCGGCGCCGACGTCACGATCGCGAGCGACGCCGGCGGCACGCCGCTCTACGGCGCGCTGAACATGCAGTGGGCGCCGAAGGCGCGGCACCCGCAGCCTGCGAAGTACATGCAGCAGACGACCGGCTACCTCGAGCTCGCGACGACGCTGCTCGACGCCGGCGCCGATCCGAACGCGCGGCTGAAGAAGTCGCTGTGGTACACGACCTACAACCGCGATCTGCTCGGCGTCGATCGCACCGGCGCGACGCCGTTCTGGCTCGCGGCGTACACGCTCGACATTCCGGCGATGAAGCTGCTGCTGCGCTACGGCGCCGATCCGTCGATCGGGACGTCGAAGGTGCCCGAGCGCTACGAGGAAGGCGGCCCGGACCCGACGGGCCCCGACCGGTCCGGCCTGCCGCCGGATCCGTGGAACGGGCCGGCCGTCGCGCCGATTCACGCGGCATCAGGCGTCGGCTACGGCCTCGGCTTCGCCGGCAACACGCATCGCCACGTGCCCGACGGCTGGGTGCCGGCGGTGAAATTCCTCGTCGAGGAGCTCGGCGCCGACGTCAACGCGCGCGACCACAACGGCTATACGCCGCTGCATCACGCCGCCGCGCGCGGCGACAACGAGCTCATCAAGTATCTCGTCTCGAGGGGCGCCGATGTGAAGGCGGTCGCGCGCAGCGGCCAGACGACCGTCGACATGGCGAACGGGCCCGTGCAGCGCATCGAGCCGTTCCCGGAAACGATCAAGCTGCTCGAGAGCCTCGGCGCGAAGAACAACCACCGCTGCGTGGGCTGTTAAAGTTAAAAGTTAAAAGTTAAAAGTTAAAAGTTAAAAGTTGAAATGCCTGTTCCTTTCTGCCTTTCTGCCTTTCTGCCTTTCTGCCTTTCTGCCTTTCTGCCTTTTGCGTTTTAACTTCTAACTTCTAACTTTTAACTTTTAACTTTATCGACCCATCGCGTAGAACTCGTCGTTCGGCCGCGTGTTCGTCGCGTTCGCGATCCGGTTCGACATGCCGAAGAACGCGGCGATCGCGGCGATGTCCCACACATCTTCCTGATCGAACCCGTGCGGCGCGAGGCGATCGGCGTCGGCCTGATCGACCGCGTGCGACTCGAGCGCGACCTTCATCGCGAAGTCGAGCATCGCCGCCTGCCGCGGTGTGATGTCGGCCTTGCGGTAGTTGACCGCGACCTGGTCGGCGACGAGCGGATCCTTCGCGCGGATCCGCAGGATCGCGCCGTGCGCGACGACGCAGTACTGGCAGCGATTGGCGGCGCTCGTCGCGACGACGATCATCTCGCGTTCCGCTTTCGAGAGACCACCCGGCTTGTCCATCAGCGCGTCGTGGTAGGCAAAGAACGCGCGGAACTCGTCGGGCCGCCGCGCGAGCAGCAGGAAGACGTTCGGCACGAACCCTGACTTCTCCTGTACCTTCAGGATCCGCTCGCGCACGTCGTCGGGCAGGCTGTCGATCGCGGGAACGGGGAATCGGCTGATCGGATGCGTCATGGGCGGAGTGTAGCCTGAGGCAGTCCTCGAATCAGTCGGCAGATCCTGGATCTGATCCTGGATCAGATCCAGGATCAGATCCAGGATCGGATCCAGGATCGGATCCAGGATCTGATCTCAGTCGCGCGATGCGCGCGCAACCGGCGGAGTGCGGCAGGTGCGCCCGCGTCGTATGCTGCGCCGATGGACTTCGAGGCGCTCGCGAACGACCTCGACGCGTACGGCGTCGCGTGCATTCCGCATCTCCTCTCGGCGGACGACTGTCGGTCGATTGCCGCGATGTACGCCGCTGCCGCCGACGATCGCGCGTCTGCGCGCCGATCTGTATCCGCCGCTCGCCGCCGTCGCGAACCGGTGGAACGAGGCGCTCGGCGTCGAGACGCGGTTTCCGTCGGATCACGCCGCGTTCATCGACATGTGCCACGCGGCGGGCCAGACGCGCCCGACGCCGCTCGTCCTCGCCTACGAGGCCGGCGATTTCAACTGCCTGCACCAGGACGTCTACGGGCCGCTCGTGTTTCCGCTGCAGATCGCCGTGCTGCTCTCGACGCCGGGCGCGGACTTCACTGGCGGCGAGTTCGCGCTCGTCGAGCAGCGGCCGCGCATGCAATCGCGCGTCGAAGTCGTCGCGCTCGCGCGCGGAGACGCCGTGGTGTTTCCGGTCCACCATCGGCCGATGCGCGGCACGCGCGGCGTCTACCGCGTCACGCTGCGGCACGGCGTCAGCCGCGTCCGATCGGGCCGCCGCCGCACGCTCGGGATCATCTTCCACGACGCGCGGTGATGCGCGGCCTTGCAGTAGAATCCGCCAACGTGGTCGAGACGGCCGAGGATCCGGTCTGGACGTTCTCGCGCGCCGCCGAGCGGCTCACGCTCCGGCGCCAGGATACCGACGACGGCATGCTGCTCGTCGTCACCGAGAACGGCACGCCGCGCTCGTACTTCTTCAGCGACATCAGTCGCCTCACCACCTTCCAGGTCGACATGGAGGCGTTCCTCATCGGCAGCGGCTGGTCGTTCCTGGCGTTCTCGCCCGAGCGGCGCGGCGGCCGCGATCGCCGGCACTTCCCGCGCATCGGCGATCGCCGCCGATGGTGGACCGACGGCACCGACGAAAAGCCGTAGTCGGCGTACGCGGCGAACCGCGGCTCAGCTCTACGGAATCCGCGTTGTTTTCGCCCGATTTTCGGCGCTGCCTCCAAGAGACAAACCATGACGACTTGGACACCGCAGACGCCGTATACTTTTCGCTGGTTATCACGTCGAATCAGGTGTTTAGGGGTATTTCGCGAATGACGAAGCTCTCGCTGCCAGGCGCGGCCGCCATCGTGATGGCGTGCGGCCTCGGCCTTGCTGCTCAGACGCCCGCGGCGCAGAAGCCGGCCGCCGCAGCGCCCGCCACGAAGCCGGCGATGGCCGTCGCGCACAAGAGCGCGGCGCCCGCGCAGCCCGCCGCCGACGCGCAACCCGAGCTCGTCAAGCAGTACTGCGTCGTCTGCCACAGCGACAGAGGGAAGGCGGGCGGTCTCACGCTCGCAAGCTTCGACGCGGCGCACGCCGAGCAGACGCCCGACGTCGCCGAGAAAATGATCCGCAAGCTGCGTCTCGGCATGATGCCGCCGCCCGGCGCGCGGCGTCCCGAGCCGGCCGTCCTGACACAGTTCGTCTCATCGCTCGAGGCGCGCGTCGACGCGGCGGCGCTCGCGCATCCCAATCCGGGCCGGCGTCCGTTCCAGCGGCTCAACCGCGCCGAGTACCAGCGATCGGTGAAGGAACTGCTCGACCTCGACGTCGACGTCAACGCGTTCCTGCCGCCCGACACGCTGAGCGCCGGCTACGACAACATCGCCGACGTGCAGACCTTCTCGCCGACGCTGATGGAAGGGTATCTGCGCGCCGCCGGCAGGATCTCGATGCTCGCGGTCGGCGATCGCAGCGCGTCGCCGTCGGAGGCGACCTTCAAGGT
>QHWK01000523.1 GCA_003223775.1 Acidobacteriota bacterium | reverse complement strand
AATCGGGCACGCCCGGCGCGGTGATCTTGATGAGCAGCTGCGCGAGGCTGTTGTAGATGCCGATCTCGGCGATGCGCGCCTCGAACGGCTCGAACGCGTGCAGGAACATGTTGGTCCGCCCGCGGTTGAGGATCGCGCGCAGGAAATCGGCGACGGCGTGTTCGTACTCCTCGTCGGGGCTCAGCCAGCTGGTGTGCACTTTCGCTTCGCGAAGCGCCTTGGTCAGGTACGCGACCAGCCGATCGAGGAAGAACGCGCGCGTCTCCCCGTCGGTCTCGAACGGCCAGGCGCCGACGAGCGTATGGTAGATCAAGTACTCTTCGTTCGCGTCGGGCGCGAGCACCCCCTTCACGTCCCGCTTGAACCGCCGGTTCACGCCGCGCCATTTCGTTACCGCGGCCTTCCATGCGCCGGGTATCTCGGAGAGCGCGTTCAGGCGCGCGCGCACGTCTTCGCCGCGCTTGGTGTCGTGCGTCGACGTCGCGGAAAGCGCGTGCGGCCAGCGCGACTGGCGCGCCCCCATCCACGCGTGGACCTCCGCCGGATCGGCGCCGAACTCCGTCGGATCCGATCCCACTTCGTTCAGCGAGGTCAGCCGATTGTGGATGTAGAGCGCCGTGTCCTCGATCCCCTTCGCGGCCACAGGGCTCGTGCTCTGCTGGAACTTGCCGATGAACCGCGCGCGCTCCTCGCACGCTTCGGGCGTCGTCGCCGCCGTCTGCTTCAGGAGGAGCTTCTGGATGAAGTCGAACACGAACGACGTCACGCCCGGCGCCCGCCGCTTCGCGCACTGCACCGCCTCGGTGATGTAGCGGCGATCGTGGTCGCTGATGGGATCCGTGCTCGTGACATAGGTGCGGTACACCGGGAAACACGCAATCACTTCCTTCAGCGTCGAGATCAGGCTGTAGAGCGTGAAGTCGCGGAAGTGGCGGTTGCGCTCGGAGAACCGGTTCAGCTGATGGCCGAGCGAGTTGATGTCGCCCGACATCGTCTCGTGCAGCACCTGCTTCTTGCTGCGGTACGCCAGGTCGGGGAACGACACACGCTCGTGCGCGAAGCGGCGGTAGATGTCGTCGAACGCCCGCTCGTTGCGGCCGTCCACGAACAGGTTGTTCACCGCCGCCGCGAACTCGTAGCCGGTCGTGCCGGCGACGGGCCAGTCGCTCGCCAGCTGCTCGCCGCGGCCGAGGATCTTCTCGACGACGATGAAGAACGGCCCGTCGGCGGCGCGGGCCGCCTGCACGCGCTCCTGGAGCCGCTGCAGGTAGTCGCCGGGATTGAAGAGGCCGTCCACGTGGTCGATGCGGAGGCCGGTCACGGCGCCGCGCTCGACGAGCGTGAAGACGAAGCGGTGCACCTCGTCGAAGACCGCCGGATCTTCCATGCGCAGCGCCGCCAGCTGGTTCACGTCGAAGAACCGGCGGTAGTTGATCTCCTCGGACGCCACGCGCCAGTTCGCGAGGCGATACGACTGCGCGTTCAGCAGGCGGTCGAGCGCGTCGAAGCTCCGCGGCTGCCCGTGCGTCCCGTTGAGCCGCCTGATGCTGCCGTCGACGAGCTCGCGCACGCTGCGGCTGCGATCGGTGAGCGCCGCGAGCCGGCGCTTGATCACTTCCTTCTCGCGCGCGCGCACGGCGATCGCTTCCGCGCCGCGCTCGGCCCGCGGCGGCAGGTTGCGGCTCGCCGTCAGGATGCTGAGCAGCTCGTCGGCGTCGTCGCCGGGATGATCGGCGAGCCAGTCGTCCAGATCCTCGGCGACGACGCGATCGTAGGTGTCTGGCGCGAGCGGCAGCGTCTCCTCGTAGTAGCGGACGAAGAACGCGCCGTCGCGGTACGCGAGCGTGAGCTCCTGGTTCTCCAGCACCTCGCCGTACTGATCGCCGAGGATTGGAATCAGCAGCTTCTCGGCGAGCTCGTCCTTCACCGGGTGCCACTCGATGTCGAAGAAGCGCGCGAAGCGCGAGCTCGGCCCGTTCTCGAGCACGTCGAGCCACCACGGGTTCGCCGACTTCGCGATCCCCATGTGGTTCGGCACGATGTCCATCACGTGTCCCATGCCGCGCGTGCGGAGCGCGCTGGTCCACGCCGCGTGATCGGCGTCGGTGCCGATCTCCGGGTTGAGCTGTGTCGGATCGGCGACGTCGTACCCGTGCGAGCTGCCGGGCACGGCTTTCAGGTACGAGGAGGCATAGCAGTCGCTGATGCCGAGATCGTGCAGGTAGTCCACGATGGCGTGCGCCTGCCGGAACGTGAAGCCGCCGTTGAATTGCAGCCGGTAAGTTGCGAGGGGAATACGCGTCGGAGCCACCAGGTGAGGAAGTAGCAAGTGCGCAGCCAGCGGCGGCTCGGTAGTCGAGCTGCGGACGGATGAGTTCAGCTCATCTGGCAGCGTACTTGCTCATCGACGCAGCTGATGCGGCGTTTCGTTGGTCGTATCGCGCGGGTCTGGCTTCTCGCCGCGATCGTCGGATGCGTGATCGCGGCGCCGGCGTCGGGGCAGGAATTGCCGACCGATTCGGCCGAGAAGGCGGCGAAGCACGGCGACGTCCTGTCCGATACACCCGACGCGGCAGTGCAGCTCGCGCAGTTGCGCCACGCGCTCGTGCGTCTGCCGATCGCCGCCGGCCTCGCGTGTATCCTGGCGCTGCGGCCGCGGCGCCGCGGCACGCCGCAGCGTCATCCGGCGGTCATCCAGACGCAGATCATTCTCGCGATCGTCGGCGCCGTCGTGATGCTCGTCGTCGGATCGAGCCTGGCGCGTGCGTTCGGCATCGTCGGCGCCGCGGGGCTCGTCCGCTACCGCTCGAAGATCGAGGACCCGAAGGACGCCGGCGTCATGCTGTCGACGCTGGCCGTCGGCCTCGCCGCAGGCGTCGGCGTCTACATCCTCGCCGCGTTCGCGACCGGCTTCTTCCTCATCGTGCTGTGGATCGTCGAGTCGTTCGAGCCGAAGGCGAACCTGCTCTTCACGCTGAAGGTGAAGGCGAAGAACCCGGCGGCGCTGAAGCCGGAAGTGGAGAAGCTGCTCGGCCGCAGCCACGTGAAGTTCGCGCTGCGCGGCGAGCCGAAGGAGGAGCTGCACTACGAGGTG
>QHWK01000522.1 GCA_003223775.1 Acidobacteriota bacterium | reverse complement strand
TCGGGCCGACGGTCTACAGAATCGGCGTCGGCGCGCAGTGCGCTTCTAGCCGCATGATGCGCATCGCGACGCGGCGGAACCACGAAAACACGAAGACACGAAGAAACACGAAGATCACGAAGAAGAAAGTTTTTGTACAAAAGAATTCTTCGTGATCTTCGTGTTTCTTCGTGCCTTCGTGATTCTCTCCGCGATCTTCGAATAGGCTACACGCATGGCACGACGCGCGGCACGCCCCCGCGAGCCGAAGGCGACGCGGCCGCACATGCCCGGATACGGTCTCCCATCAGGCCGAAAAGGGCTGCTGCCCTGGTCGTGGGCCGAGCAGCGGCTGCGGCGATCGCACAACTACTGGATGATCACGGCAAAGCCCGACGGTTCGCCGCACGCGATGCCGGTGTGGGGCATCTGGGTAGACGGCCGGTTCTTCTTCAGCACCGGCCGCACGTCGCGCAAGGCGCGCAATCTCTTCGCGCACCCCTCGTGCGTCGTCTGCACCGAGCGGTCGGCCGAAGCGGTCATCGTCGAGGGCACCGCCGCCGAGATCGACGACGCGGAGGCGTTGAAGCGGCTGGCGCCTGTCTATCACCGGAAGTACGCGCCGTGGAAGCTCGATCCGGAGATGGGCCCTGTCTTCGAGGTGCGGCCGCGCGTGATCTTCGGCATGCGCGAGAAGACGTTCAACGCCGCGACGCGGTGGCTGTTCGAGCCACCCTCGCGGGCGCGCCGGCGCTGACAATCCTGTAATCGCAGCCCTCATCTTGTAATCGCGATGGCGCGCGGCGGCGCAGTTTTTCACGCCGTTGCAGCCGCGCGCTGCGGTGCAACTCTTGCCTTGCTCGTAGCGCGGCAATCCCCGCACATCCACACATGAGAAACACAACGCTCGTCATCCTGTTTGGCGTACTGCTGTCGATTCCGGTTTCGGCCAACCAGGGGCGCAAGTCCTTCGTCGAGAACTGGCAGGGCAAGCGCGTCGCCATCAAGCGGACGCTCTTCACGCTGGTCTACGACGAGCACGGCCGTGTGGGGAAGACCTCCCGCAACAAGCGCGAGGGGCTGACCGTCGTCACGCCGTCGAACGGCGTCTTCCTCCGGTTCGACGGGCGCGACTCCGAAGAGGACATCGTCTCGGCGGATCCCGACCAGATCATCGACCAGGTCAACGTCGCGTACCGGCGGACGAGCTCGCTCGACATCGGGTTCTTCCAGCGGATCGAGCCGACGGTCGTCGCGCGGTACGAGCCGGGCGGGATGCTGGTCGTGAAGCAGGTGCGGATCGATCGTGACCGCGTCCGACTCACGTTCGCGAAGACGGGCGACGACGAGCCGGCGACCGACGAGGTGGCGACGGAGCTGACGATTCAGTGGCCCATCCCGCTGTCGTCCGGCCTCACCGAGCGGCCGCAGATCGAGGCGCTCATCCGCCAGTTCGTCTACACGATCATCGACACGCGATAAGGCGCACGCGCCTGGTTTAGAATCCCGCTCTGTCCGCGACATCTCCCGAGCGTCGCGGCACTCTGATGACCCTCACCGAATTCACCGCGACGCTGTCCGACGCGCGCGCGCCGAGCGTCGGGCCGCTGCTGCGCGCGCTGTGGCACGACGCGCGCGGCGACTGGGACGAAGCGCACCGCCTTGCGCAGGAGATCGAGACGCGCGACGGCGCCTGGGTGCACGCGTACCTGCACCGAAAGGAAGGCGACGTAGGGAACGCCGGGTACTGGTATCAGCAGGCAGGACAGCCGGTCGCGTCAGACTCGCTCGAGTCCGAATGGCAGCGCATCGCGCGCGCGCTGCTCGCCTAGAGATCGGGATTCGGGCGGCGGGTCGCTGAGGACCCGCCCGGCTCAGCGTGACGGTCGTGATCTAACCAATCCCCAATCCCCAATCCCCGCTCTACGCGCAGCCGCTCGTCGTTCCGCAGTTCACGCACTTGTAGCAGGCGCCGCTGCGGATCATGATGGAGCCGCACGTCGAGCACGGCGGCGCGTCCTCCTGATTCTGAATCGTGCGGTGCGGGTTGGACGCCGACCCGGCGGCCGGCTGCTGCGTGGGCGCGGGCGTCTCCGCCGTCTTCACCAGCCGGTGGGCGCTCGGGTCGTCGAGCTCGCGTCCGTTGACGCCGGCGTGGAACTGCGCCTCGGCCGACAGGAACTTCGACGCCATCCAGCGGAAGATGTAGTCGACGATCGACTTCGCGAAGCGGATCTCGGGATTGCGCGTCATCCCCGACGGCTCGAACCGCACGTGGCTGAACTTGTCGACGAGCGCCTGCAGCGGCACGCCGTACTGCAGCGCGTAGGAGATCGCCTGCGCGAACGCGTCGGCGAAGCCGGAGATCGTCGATCCTTCCTTGGCCATCACGAGGAAGATCTCGCCCGGCTGCCCGTCGTCGAACAGCCCGACGGTGATGTAGCCCTCGTGGCCGGCGATGTCGAACTTGTGCGTGATCGCGCGCCGCTCGTCGGGCAGCTTGCGCCGCACCGGCGTGCGCGCCAGCGCCGCCGCCGCTTCGGCGACCGTCTCGGCCGGCGTCTTGTCGCGCGAGGTGTTGAGCGGCTGCGTGCGCTTGCTGCCGTCGCGGTAGATCGAGATCGCCTTCGCCCCGAGCTTCCACGACTGGATGTAGGCCTGCGCGATGTCGTCCACGTCCGCGTCCTTCGGCACGTTCACGGTCTTGCTGATCGCGCCGGAGATGAACGGCTGCGTCGCCCCCATCATCTTGATGTGGCCCATGTAGTGGATCGAGCGCTGCCCTTTCGCCGCCTTGAACGCGCAGTCGAACACCGGCAGGTGCGACTCCTTCAGCCCCGGCGCCCCCTCGATCGTCTCGTTGCGGTCGATGTACTCGACGATCGCGTCGATCTGCGCCGGCGCGTAGCCGAGCCTACCGAGCGCCATCGGCACCGTCTGGTTGACGATCTTCATCAGGCCGCCGCCGACCAGCTTCTTGTACTTGACCAGCGCGATGTCGGGCTCGACGCCCGTCGTGTCGCAGTCCATCATGAAGCCGATCGTGCCGGTCGGCGCGAGCACCGTCGCCT